>JALEGB010000127.1 GCA_022760355.1 Neomegalonema sp. | reverse complement strand
TCAGCTCCTTGGCGCAGGGATCCACCCTGCGCTGCAGTCGCTTCTCAGCCAAAAGCCGCCTGCCGAACGCTGGCTCGCCCAGATTTATGAGTTCGCAGCCTAGGGCTGGCGCATCGCCGGCCCTACCCACACGCGGCCAACAGCTCATCCGCGGAGCGCTCCGCCAAAAACGCGGGAAGCTGTTCCGGCGTCATGGGGCGCGCCAATGCATATCCCTGTAGAATTGAGCAGCCAAGATCGCGCAGCACGTCCACATGCGCCATGGTCTCAACCCCTTCGGCCACCACCTTAATCGACAACGCCTCTCCGATCTCAATAATGGCCTGAACGAGATGCCGATGCTGATCCGACTCAGTAATTGGGCCGACGATCTGGCGATCAATCTTCAGAGCATGGGGCGAAACCGCAATGAGCCCGACAATCGATGCTCGACAGCTGCCAAAATCGTCGATCTCAATCTGGATATTATTTCGACGCAGCTCCTGGATCACCTCAGCCATATTATCGCTCAAACTATCTAGAGACATCGATTCAAGCAGCTCAATTGCAACCTGAACATCACCATCGATATGGGTCAAAAGATCCTGCAGTAAATCCGCCTGCAGCAAGCGCTCGCTGGTAACATTGAAGCTGATCTTGGGAACATGCACCCCCTCCGCCCGAAGGCGCCGCAGCGCCGCCGCTGACTTCTTGAAGATCTGACTATCAATTTGGCCGAGCACCTTCATCTCTTGCGCACAGTCCAAAAAAGCGCCCGGCGCTAACACGCCTCGCTCTGGATGCCGCCAACGACACAGAACCTCTACGCCCCTAAACTCGAGCGATCTCGCGCAGAATTGCGGCTGGAATACCGGAAAGAACTCCTCACGCTCCAGCGCCCCGACCAGTTGATCCGAAAGCGCTTTCTTAGCTGTGATCTGCTCCTGAAGATCCGGCGTGAAATAGGCGACTCGGTTGCGTCCATCTTTCTTTGCGCGGTAAAGCGCGATATCCGCGTTGATGAGCGTCGCCCGGGCATCGTGCCCAACCTCGCGACCAAAAGCGACGCCGAGACTTGCGCCCACTCGGAATGTGTGCCCCTCAAAGGTTACGGGACGACGAATAGCCGACAAAATGCGCTGTGCAATGGCCTCGACTTGATGGTGCGACCGGATCTCATTTATCACAACGATAAACTCATCGCCGCCGATCCGGAACGGACGCTCAACCTGACTAGCTTCCCGCCCCAATATACCAGCTGCGTAGGTAAGAACGAAATCTCCAGCGCTATGACCAACGGTATCATTAATTTCTTTGAACTTATCCAAATCCATGTGGATAATCGCAAAGTCGCGCTCACTGCGGCGGGCCCATTGCTCGACTATTTCTAAATGCATATCAGCATAGCGACGATTTGGCAGGCCAGTCAGCGCGTCATGCAGTGACTGATATTTTATCTCTCTGTTCTTCGCTTCCAAATCTCGGTACTGCTGATCCGTCTGCGCCAGCAGTTTTTCCACCTTGGCGGTCATGCCGTCAAACACCTGACCGAGCCGGCTAATCTCATCTTTTCCGCGCAGCCCAGCACGCGCGGACAGATCTCCGTCGCCCACACGCTGCGCCGTGGCGGATATGCGCCCAATCGGGTCTACGATTCGGCGGTTGTTGCGGTAGGACAGGTGAAATGCGATGGCGATACCGACCAGCAGAAGCAGGAAAATTACTGAAATCAGCCGCACAGCCGGCGTCAGCGCCTCCCAAAGCGCTTCCTCAGCAACGATGATATAGCTGGCGCCGTTAACAGTCACTGGCTGCGCCGCCGTAACCGCAAGGCCGCCGGCAAGACCACGACGTATCCCCGACGTCCGCGGAGCCTCCAGCCGCCTGCCCTGCAACACAAAAGTTGAATTGCGATGTGCGATCAAACGCCCAGATGGATCGACGACATAGACATCCCGCCCCTCAGCCGTGGGCGTCTCCCGCAATATGCGCCACAACGCTTCCCCGCGGACAACCGCAACAAGCGACCGCTTGATCTCACCGGTATGTAGGTCAATTATTGGGTAGCTATAAACAAGCTGTCGCCGGCCTGTTGCGGCGACAATTTGAAAGTTACCGAAAGCAGGTCGCTTATTTATTGCTGTTTTGCGGATTAAACTCAACATAGCATCAGTTATAAAACTGGCGCTTGGGCGAAAGGACTCGCGATCAGAAAAGACCGATATCCTGCCATCTGGTTCGATCAAAGCAATTGTTTCAAAGACGTCTGTTTCGGCGATAGATTGCGAAAAAACTCTGGATAATGCCGCTGGATCGATCTCTCTTAGATCAAAGTGCTTATCAAGCATGAATAATTTTGCGGCGGCCCCTTCCAGATAGTGCGAAATTTCTGCGCCAACCCTGAGAGCAACTTCATGCTGCGTCTTCTCCGCCGCCTCACGCAGCCAGACCGAGCCAAGCACGCCGGTGACAACCGCGATCAGCAACAAAGGAGCGCTGGCGACGAGCAAATAGGACCGAAGGAAGCGCCGACGAATGCTATTGCTCTGGCTCATCGGAGTCTCCGGTCCCATTCCGGCAAGGCCGGCTACGGCTATCGAACGATCATTCGCGCATGCTTCAAGAAGCGCTCTGGGACCTCAAGCCCAAGCGCCTTTGCCGTTTTCAAGTTGAGAGCAAGGAAGCTTTCAGCAGTTTCGATGGGCAGCTCGCCCGGCGCGGCCCCATTCCGAATTTTGTCCGCCAGCTCAGCCGCCCGCTCGCCGACCGCAAAATGGGCGAACCCGTAGCTGACAAATGCGCCCAAATTCACATGCTTAAGTCCGGGCGCAGAGACAGGCGCGCCATAGGCCAACCCTGCTTTTTGAAATGCGGACAGCTGGGCCGTGATCATCGCATCGCGCGGCAAGAAAATTCCGCCGATTTTCGGCGGCAGGCTGGCGAGCAGGCGCTTTACGTCAGCGGGCGAGCGCACCTCCACCTGCACCAGCTCAACGCCCAACGCCGCCGCCGCTTCCTTCGCCTGCTCCAGCGACGCCAATGAGCTCATATCCTCCGGATTATAAGGCGCGAGCACGGACTTGGCGGCCGGGTTTAAGTCAACCAACCACTTGAACCGCTTTGCGCCAGAACGCGGAAGTTTGACGCCAGTGACATTGCCGCCGGGCCGATTTAGGGACGGAACGACCTTGGCTGCGATCGGGTCATTCACTGGGCCGAAAACCACGGCGACATCCGCGCCCTCCGTTGCTCGTTTCGCCGCCAGGGTCGCAGGTGTGCTGGACGCGAAAATTAGATCTACTTTCGCCTTAACAAGCCGTCGCGCAGCCGCCTCCAGCTTTTCACCACGCCCTGCCGGGCCATCGTAAAGAAAAACGACGTCCTTTCCCTCGACATATCCAAGCGCCCGCATCTTGCTCTTGAATCCCTCGAAGGTGGCGATGTCATTTTTTGTCGGATGCAGGACGCCGACAACAAAGGGCGCCGCCTGGCGTTGCGTTCCCCATATGACGCCGACAACCGCCATACCAAGCGCAATGGCTGCGGCTGTGAAAATCGAAACGGTTTTTGCCTGAACTGACATACCAAAACTTCTTTTAATGTGGCCAACTTACAAATTAGACTGGCCGAAACAAATTATGAAAGTATGAAAAGAGTGTGGCGTCAAATCTAAATGTGAAATTCAATCAAGTAAATTTTTATCCATTAGTTCCGTTAATATCAAAAATAGTTGCGCATATTTCGGTAGCCAGCCAGATCCGATTAAATATTAAAGCATGAAAATGGAGCATCAGCTGGCGTTGCGCCGCTGGACCGCCAGCCTCGCCATACGAAGCGACCCGCCACGTAAATAAAAACGGCGGAGCCGCGATCTGAAGCTGCGCAAGACAATATTCCGATCAAACGCCATGCGCCTGAGATCCTGTTCGGCCGGCTGGCGCTTGCATAAGTTTTCCGCCTCCGGGCGTGACCGCCACAGGCAGGCGAAGAGATTGATCATTTGCAGCTCCCTGACACATAGCGCGCTGAACCTGTCCGCGCTTTGAAAGGGAAGCACCGATGAAAAGACTACTCGCCTCCGCCCTCGCCCTGGCGCTGACAACGCCCGCAGCGCTCGCCAATGACTTTGGACCGTTGCTCAGCCCACAGCAGCTGGTCGAAATCAAAAAGAGCCATGATCCGCTGCTGCTGGATATCCGCGGCGTGAGCAAAGACGGCAAAAACCGCTTCGAAGCCGGACACATCGAAGGATCGGTCAACGCGCCTTATGTCTCGTTCCGCGGTCCCCAAGCCAACCCAGGCCAGCTCGTTTCCGAAGCGCATCTGGAGAAAATCCTTGGCGCAGCCGGCGTGAGCAAAACCCGCCCCGTCGTCATCATCTATCGTGGCGCGAACCAAACGGACTTTGGCGCCGCAGCGCGGGTCTACTGGACCCTGAAATCCAGCGGCGTATCACAGCTGGCGATCCTGAATGGCGGCGTCACCAGCTGGACCGACGCCGGCCTGCCGCTGGTGAAAGGCGCATCGAAAGCGACGCCAACCCAGATCGATATTACCTTCTCAAAAGAGTGGCTGGCGACCACCGACGACGTGCTGAACATCATCGCCGGCGCTGACAAAGCCACCCTGCTGGATGCGCGGCCAAAGGACTTCTGGAACGGCGTTAAGGCGCATCCGGCGGCCGCGAAGGCCGGCACTCTACCGGGCTCCGCCCAATTGGCGCACTCCAGCTGGTTTATCAGCCCAACCAAAGTCGCATCCGCTGACCAAGCCCTTGAGATCGCTGCAAAAGCGGGGCTGGCGAAAAGCGGCGCGCCCGTGGTCAGCTTTTGCAACACCGGCCATTGGGCGGCGACAAGCTGGTTCGCGCTGAGCGAGCTGGCGGGAATCGAGGGCGTAAAACTGTACCCTGAATCGATGGTCGGCTACACCGGCGCGGGCCACAAGATCGCCCTGGGCGCGGCGAAGTAACCCCCAGACGGCGTTGAGGTTGGAGCCGGCCCCGATGGACCGCCGGCTCCAACCGGGCGCGCATGCGCGCGTCAAACTTCGGTCAGTTAGAGTGATTTCAAATCGAATGCGCGCATTCGATGCCTCGGAAATCGCGACCACTCACAGAGATAGAGCATTTTCATGACCGCAATTGTTTCGAAAATGCTCTAGGCAGCTAGTTTTTCAGCTTCGGCCACTGCGGCTTGGAAGTCCGCCTCAGGATCAGCCGTGAGCAGGCTGGGCTGGAACCGGATTTCTTCAATCTGCTCAACGCCTGCTTGGTTGAGCCAGAATTTCAAGTAAGTTGACTGATAGTCCACGCCGAATGCAGGCGACGGCATGTTCGGACCAAAAGCGCCGCTGGTCAGCGCCAGCACCGCCTTTTTGTTCTGCAGCAGCCCGAAATACCCTTTCTCAGGATCAAGCCCCCACAGCAGACCAGGCTGATGGATCAGGTCGATATACTGCTTGAACTTATAGGGCAGACCGCCGTTCCACATTGGCGTCGCGATCAAGTAAGTGTCCGCGGCGATAAAACGGTTGGCGATTTCAGTTAGTTCATCCCAGGCGGTCTTCTGCGCGCCTTCGTGCGACTGGCCCATGATCACCGTCATCTTCGCGGCGACCTTGTCGCCGTCATAGTCCGGCAACCGTTCGGTGGCGAGGTCCAGAGTGTCCACTTCGATGGCTGGATGAGTGGCGCGCAGTTTGGCCAGATAGGCGTCCGCCAGCGCAGCCGATTTCGACTCTGCGCCGCGTGGCGATGCTTTGATATAGAGAAGCTTGGTCATCGGTCGATTACCTCGAAAAAGGTTGAGCAGTTTCATGACGAGGGCCTTGGCGAAAATGCAGGGGACGCCGTCCGCGCCAACGCTCCCCCGAACCGCGATTAGCGCTGGCGACTGGGAATTTGGTTTGTTTTCTGCTTGCGAAAAACAGATTGAACGGAACAAGATTTGTGCGTATGGCGCATAAATGGATGAGCTTTCACGTCTTAAACTCCTCATACAGGTCGTCGAAAAAGGCAGCTTCTCCGCCGCCGCCCGCGCGCTTGGCGGCACGCCCTCCTCGGCCTCACGCCAAATTGCGCAGCTGGAGCGGGAGCTTGGGGTGCGGCTGTTTCACCGCACCACGCGCAAGCAAAGCCTGACCGAAGCGGGCGAGATCTATTTTCAACGCGCAAAGGCGATCATGGCGGATGTGGAGGCGGCGCGTCTGGCTGTGGTGCAGCTTGCCGACGCCCCGTCCGGCGACCTTCATGTCACAGCCGAGGCGGATCTGGCCGTAACGCTGATCGCGCCGATCCTGCCGATCTTCCTTGAGCGCTATCCGAAAATCAATGTTCGCCTGTCCATGAGCCCAGCGCTGGTCGATTTGGTCGGCGGAGGGTTCGATCTGGCGATCCGAATGGGGCACCTTGAGGATTCGAGCCTGTTCGCGCGTCGCATCGCCATCAGCCGCTCGCAGCTCTATGCGAGCCCGGCCTATTTGGCGCAAAAGGGCGCGCCACGCGAACCGACGGAGTTGGCGCAGCATGGCTGCCTTTCCTTCCGCGTGGGGGTGACGCAAAATCACTGGCGCTTTAGGACCGCCACCGGCGAAATATCAATCCCAATTTCCGGTCGAACCAGCGCCAACAGCCTGTTTTTCCTGAAGCAACTCGCGCTGGCGGGGCAAGGCGTCGCTATGATGCCAACCTGGATGACACGAACGGAAGTCGCCCGCGGCGCGCTACGGCCAGTTCTTGAGAACTACCAAATCATTCCGCCAAGCACGCCGATCAGCGCTGTCTACGCCCACAATCGCCAGCTTGCGCCAAAGGTGCGCGCCTTTGTCGATTTTCTATCCGAGCAAGTCGCTGAGATTTAGAGTGATTTCAAATTGAATGCGGGCATTCGGCAGCTCTAAAATCGCAAGCACTCAAGGAGTTTGGGTTTGCTTGCGATTATAAGCGCCCCCCAAAACACGTTACTGCTCCACCAATCGCCCACCGCGCATTTCAACGATGCGATCCATGCGCCGCGCAAGCTCCATATTATGGGTGGCGATCAGGGCGCACAGTCCTTCCGAGCGGGCCAGCTCCAGCAGCTCGTCAAACACAATGGCGGAGGTGTCAGGATCCAGGTTGCCCGTCGGCTCGTCGGCCAGCAATATCCGAGGCTGGCAGGCGACTGCCCGCGCAATCGCCACCCGCTGCTGCTCTCCGCCCGAAAGCTGCGCCGGGCGATGGCGAGCCCGCTCGCCCAGTCCGAGCTTCTCCAGTATCTCAAAGGCGATGGCCGTCGCTTGGGTCCATTTGCGCCCGGCAATCACCTGCGGCATCACAACATTCTCCAATGCTGAGAATTCTGGCAGCAAATGGTGAAACTGATACACGAAACTGACTTCGGTGCGT
Source organism: Neomegalonema sp. (assembly GCA_022760355.1). Classification (GTDB taxonomy): domain Bacteria; phylum Pseudomonadota; class Alphaproteobacteria; order Rhodobacterales; family Rhodobacteraceae; genus JALEGB01. The sequence continues at coordinate 20,368 of JALEGB010000127.1, read as the reverse complement.
CGCAACGCGGTGCGCGCGCTATCGCTCAATTTGCCGACATCGCGACCGCCAATGACGACGGCGCCCTCATTCGGTCGATCCAATAATCCGCAAATATGCAAAAGCGTTGACTTACCTGCGCCTGACGGCCCGACCAGCGCAACGATCTCACCCGGCTCGATCGCCAGCTCCAACCCCCGCAGCACGCTGATGGAGCCGCCAGCTTGCGGATATCGCCGAGTGACGCCCACCAGCTCCAGCGCCGGACCACCCGCCTGCTGCACAGCGCCCATCCGAACTGCAGCGCTTTGCGCCTGCCGCTTACTCATAGCGCAACGCCTCCACCGGATCGAGTTTCGCCGCGCGCCGCGCCGGATACAGCGTCGCCAGGAAGGAGACGCCAAGCGCGATGGACACGGTGAACAACACGTCCGCCAATCGCAGCTCGGACGGCAAATCGCTCAGCCCATAGACGCTGGCTGACCACACAACGACATTGAACGTACTTTCAATGAAGTCTTTCACCACGTTGATATTGAGGGCCACCAACACGCCGAGACCGACGCCTAACGCGGTGCCGACCACCCCGATAAATGCGCCGCACATGAAGAACACGCGCATCACGCCGCCGCGGGTCATCCCCATCGTGCGAAGAATTGCGATATCGGCGCTCTTCTCTTTCACCAGCATAATGAGACCGGAGATGATCACCAAAGAGGCGATGACGATCAGCATCGACAGGATGAAAAACATCGTTGTGCGCTCAATATCGAGCGCATTGACCCACTCGCGGAGTTCAGAACGCTCCTGCCACTTGACGATTTTAAATCCATCCCCGGTTTCAGCCTTGATCTCCGCAATATACGGATCAAGCCGATCTGGCGTCGCTACGCGAATCTGAAGCATCTGCGCGACATCTTCCGCCCGCAACAGCTTCTGTAGCTCCAGCATCGGCATCAAAATGTACGAATTATCGAAACGCAATGAGCCGGACTCGAAGATATACTTGACCTCGTAGCGACGCGTTCGCGGCAAAACGCCCATTGGCGTTGTTGCGCCCTTAACCCGCGGCATCAACAAGGTGACATTCTCACCGACGGCGACCCCCAACCGCTTGGCGAGCTTCGCCCCGATCGCCACCCCGCGCCCCTCGCCAAAGTCGGACGCGCGACCGATCGAGGATTTTGGCGTGGTGGAGACCTCGGGGATCTTGAAAAAATCCTCTTGCCGCATGCCAAGAACGAACGCGCCATCGCCTTTCGCGGCGGGGCCGCGCGCATAGGTCGGCGCCTCGATGATCGGCGTCGCTCGCGTGACGCCAGGGATCCGAGCCACCCGCTTCGCAATATCCGAATAGTCGTTGAACGAACGGAATTCCGGGAACGCGATAACGTGCCCTTCAAGCCCGACAACGTTATTCACCACCACGCCGCGGAAGCCGTTCATGACCGACATAACAATGATCAACACCGCGACCGCCAGCGTAACGCCGATCAGCGAAAGAGCGGCGATGACGGAAATAAACCCCTCCTTCCGACGTGCGCGCAGGTAGCGACCGGCCAGCAATCGTTCGACGCCGCCAAAGGGCGCCGGCGGCCGCCCGCTTGGGGGCGGGGCATGCTCCGCCGTCATCCCGCCGCGACGCCCTTCCGCCGCGCGCTTCGGACCATCGCCCCGGCGCCGAACCGTGTCAGCGGCGTCATCAAAATCATCATCGCGCGCTGTCAGCGCCGCACGCGTGGTCGGCGCGCTGCGGCGCGAATCTGAATAGTGATCGGATGGCCCCCGCTCAGCGGCGCCAACATCCGCAACCGATCGGCGGCGCGGCGCATCGCGCCCCTCACCGGGTGATGGCGGCGCCCCAAAACGGGCGTCGTCCAAGGGGGCCCGGCGTGGCGCGGCCACCGGCCAATCTCCCGCATCTTGCGTCTTTGGGGGAGCAGGCTGCGACGGAGCGTCATAAACGCCGAAACGCCCATCGCCCGGCTCATCCTCATAGGACTGATCAGCGTCATAGCGATCATAGCCGTCGTCATACTCATCCTCATAGTCATCGCGGCGACTATGGGCGTCATCGTAATGCTCATCACCGAAGCGGTCGGCGACGTAGGAGCCCCGATCCCCTGTCCGTGGAGACGCAGGCGCGCCAAAACGATCGTCAAAATCCGGCGAGTCGCTGCGGCGCGGCGTTGCGGCTGCTTTATCCTTAGCGCCGCTCATGGTCTCCGGCCCAATATCTCGCAGCATGGACCGCACAAGCGACGCATCATCGGTCTGATCTGCATCGCCTAAACGCGCCACTTCCCGCCGCGCGCCCATCCGACCGCTCAGATCCCGATCGCCAAATTTTGGAGGTGCGATACGCCCATCATCTTCCGGGCCAAACGCCTCCCGCGCTCGCCGCGCCGCGTCGGAGGACGACAAACGCTCGCCACCCGGCCGTTCGCCGCCTTCGCGCAATCCGCGCCGCACGCGCGCCAGCTGGTCCAAAGCAGAAGCCTTGCGCGTTTTACCGCGCGGGTCCTCAGGATCGCGATCCGTCAAGCGGGCGCTCCTTTACTGCGGACGCATGCGCGCCCTCATGACACCAAACGCATGGACTCGCTGCACCCGCCGCCCCTAAGACGCGGCGCGCCGCAACTCCACATATTTCTCAACCGCCTCCGCCGGCGCGACTTCAATGCTCTCGCCGCTGCGCCGGGAGGTCAGCTCAACGACGCCGTTCTTCAACCCGCGCGGACCGACCGTGATTCGCCACGGAATGCCGATCAGGTCCATCGTGGCGAACTTCGCTCCGGCGCGCTCCTCCCGATCATCATAGATCGGCTCATAGCCCGCGCCTGAGAAGGCCGCATACAGCTCATTACACGCCGCATCCGCCTTCTCATCACCCTGCTTCAGATTGACGATCGCGACATCGAACGGCGCAACCGCTTCGGGCCAGATAATTCCGTTGTCGTCATGGTTGGCCTCGATCAACGCGCCAACAAGACGCGATACGCCAATGCCGTACGATCCCATTTCGACCGGAATGAGGCTGCCTTCGGGCCCCGCCACCTCAGCCTTCATCGCCTTGGAGTATTTGTCGCCAAAGTAAAAAATATGGCCGACTTCGATACCGCGCGCCGTCATCCGCCGCGCCTCAGGCGTTTCGCTCTCAAAGACGGCCGCGTCATGCGTCTCATCCGTGCGGGCGTACGGCGTTGTCCATTCTTCGACGATCGACGCCAGCTGGGCACGATCCGCATAGTCGACCTCCCGCTCGCCCAGCCGCAGTTCGGTAACAGACTTATCCAGGAAGACCTCAGACTCGCCCGTGTCGGCCAGAATCAGGAACTCGTGGCTGTGATCGCCGCCGATTGGCCCGGTGTCCGCCCGCATCGGCAGCGCGGTCAAGCCCATCCGCTCGAACGTCCGCAGATAGGACACCAGCATACGATTGTAGGAATGGATCGCGCTCTCTTTGTCGATGTCGAACGAATAGCCGTCCTTCATCAGGAATTCGCGACCGCGCATCACGCCGAAGCGGGGGCGGATCTCATCGCGGAACTTCCACTGAATGTGATAGAGCATCTGCGGCAGCTCTTTGTAGGAGCCGACCGCCTTCCGGAAGATGTCCGTCACCATCTCCTCGTTCGTCGGCCCGTACAGCATGTCCCGATCATGCCGGTCTTTAATCCGCAGCATTTCCGGGCCATACGCATCATACCGGCCTGATTCGCGCCAAAGATCAGCTGACTGAATGGTCGGCATCAGGATTGGATGCGCGCCCGCGCACACCTGCTCCTCATGCACAATCTTCTCGATATTTTGCAGCACGCGAAAGCCGAGCGGCAGCCAGGAGTAGATGCCCGCTGACATCTGCCGCACCATAGCGGAGCGCAACATCAACCGGTGCGATGCAATCTGGGCGTCCGCAGGCGTTTCCTTCAGAACCGGCAGAAAATAGCGTGTCAAACGCATAGCGCGCTCCGATCCTTCTTAATGATCGCTTGAATGCTTAATGCGCCTGATAATCGAGCGGCGCGCCAGGCGCAATCACGCTCCGCCCGTAGTTTGGCCGCCTTGACCTACTCCTGCGCCGCCGTCTGCTCCGACTCAACCGAACAAAGCGCATCAACCAGCTTCGCCGCCTCGATGGCGGGAGTTGAAAGTTCGGTCGGATCGTCGCCAGGGAACATTTTTGACCGCAGCGCAGTCGGCATCGCCTTTGGCTCAAACAACAGAACCCGCGCCCGCGTCGCCTCCGCCGCGTAGGATTCCGCCGCCGCCGCCCCCGCCGCCTTGCTGGCGCCATAGCCGGCGAAATAGGCCCGGCCGCCAACCGAATGGACCGCGAAGGCCGCCGCCGGCCGCTCGGACGTCTCAAACAACGGTTCAATTATCCGGATCAACCGCAAGACCGCCAGGTAGTTGATCTCCGCGAACGGGCCAGCTTCCTTCGGCGTAAACACGGACGCCGGCCGCAACATACCGCCATGCGCCGCCGCATGGACAAAGAGATCGAGGCGGCCCCAACGTTCATGAATGGCGCCGCCCAGCCGGTCGATCCCATCGCCGTCCTTCAGATCGAGCGGAACCAACGTGGCCGCCGGGCCGCCAGCGGCGCGGATCTCGTCATCCAGCTCTTCAAGCGCGCCAACGGTGCGCGCGACCGCAATTACCTGGGCGCCGCGCGCGCCAAGCAGCGCCGCCGTTGCGCGCCCCAGCCCGCGTGACGCGCCCGTCACCAACGCCACGCGCCCCTCGAGAGGTTTCGCCTGCTGTTCGCCGCGCTCCCCCTCGCCGACGCGATCGCTCGCCTGCTTTGCTGAATCGTCCGTCACTTTAAATCCAACCGACCGTCATTGATGTCATCCAGCGGTTCGATCGGATATTCGCCGCTGAAGCAAGCGTCGCAGAATGCTGGCGTCGACTGGTCGCGCCCGGCTTCAACGCCGCATGCGCGATATAAGCCGTCCAGGCTGACGAAAGCGAGGCTATCCACCTCCAACGCTTTCGCCATTTCCTCCGGCGTCATCTGCGCCGCCAGCAGCTTTTTACGGCTCGGCGTGTCCACCCCGTAGAAGCAAGGCCAACGTGTTGGCGGGCTCGCGATCCGCACATGCACTTCCTTCGCCCCAGCGTCTCGGATCATATCCCGGATTGCTTCCAACGTGGTGCCGCGCACGATCGAATCATCGACCAAAACAACGCGCTTGCCGCTGACGATCGACTTATTCACATTCAGCTTCAAGCGGGCGCCGAGCTTGCGAATCTTCTCCGTCGGTTCGATGAACGTCCTGCCGACATAGGGGCTGCGCGTGATGCCAAACTCGAATGGTATTTCCGCCGCGCGCGCATAGCCGAGCGCCGCGGGGGTGCCGCCTTCGGGCACCGGGCAAATGACATCAGCCTCAATCGGCGCCTCTCGGGCCAGCTCTTCGCCAATACGCTGCCGCACCGAATAGACGCTCTCACCCGCAACTTCACTATCGGCGCGCGCGAAATAGACATACTCAAACACGCAAAATCGGCTGGGCTGGCGCTCAAACGGGCGCGACGATCGCACCCCGTCCTTGGAGATCACGACCATCTCGCCGGGCTCGACCTCGCGCTCAAATTGGGCGGCGATAATGTCGAGCGCCGCGGTTTCGGAGGCGAGCACCCAGCCCTGACCGATCCGCCCCAACAGCAGCGGGCGAAATCCGAAAGGGTCGCGCACGCCGATCATCTGATCGCCGGTCAGCGCCACGATCGAAAACGCGCCCTCCAAGCGGCGGAGCGCATCTTTCAACCGCTCCTCCATCCGCCGCTGATTGGAGTTCGCCATCAGGTGGAGAATATTTTCGGTGTCGGAGCTTGATTGGAAAATGGCGCCGCGGCCAACCAGCTCCGCCCGCAGAGATTTCGCATTCACGAAATTCCCATTATGCGCCACGGCGATCCCGCCTTCGCGCAAATCTGCATAGAGCGGCTGCACGTCGCGCGGCTCTGTCTGCCCTTTCACGCCCGCGGTCGAATACCGCGTATGGCCAATGGCGCAGTCGCCCGGCAAGCGGGCCATAACGCTCTTGTCCGTGAAATTGTCGCGCACGGATCCCAGCGCGCGCCGATTGTGAAACTCGCTGGCCTCGCGGTCGAGCGACACGATGCCCGCGCCCTCCTGGCCGCGATGCTGAAGCGCGTGCAGGCCGAGAGCGACGAAATTCGCCGCCTCCGCCGCATCGAATACACCGAACACCCCGCACTCCTCGCGAAAGCGGTCTGCGTCCAGATCGCCGGGCGCGGGATCGAAAGGATGCGCCCCAAGCAGGCCCTCGCCGCAGGATGCGGGATGTTGCGAATGTTCCGTTTCGTCCGGCGCGCCCGTTTGCGCGTCAGACGGTGTCTCGTGTGCAGAATTCACGCGATGGTCCTCAAGCTTCGACGGACCGCCGCGTGGACTGTGGCGACGGCTATTTGCAATTTCCGGTCAATTCCTCGGCCCGGCGCCGCAGCGGCTCCGGCATGTCTTTCGGCGTCTTCGACCACAAGAACTCAGCAACAGGCCGCACAAAACGCAGGGTGTACGTTTTTCCAACATGGCTGGTCGGATCCACCTTCGGCAATGGCGCGCGCGCCGCGCCCTCCGGCGCCGTCACGCTGGCCGGCGGCGTCGCGCTGCGCGAATCCGGTTGTGGCACAATCTTCACATACGCGATGAACACCACGGCCACCAGCACCAGACCGCGGATCGCGCCATACATAAAGCCGAGCCCCTGATTCAGCACCCCAGCGCTGCTGTTCCGGGTCGGGCCGCTAAACAGATAGAACACAAGCCCGGCGATGATCAGCGCGATGCCGAACACGACGATGAATGAAACGAACGCCAGCACGTCGCAGCTTTTCAGCAGATCCCCGACGCCTGGAATTTTCGTCAGCAGCGGTTTAGCGATCGGCGCCAGGAACAACGCCGCAAAAAACGCCGCGATCCAGCTGACGAGCGCGAACATCTCCCGCACAAAACCCCGCACCATGGCCAGCACTGCGGACATGATGATCAAGACGATCACGACAACGTCGATGATCAAGCTGAGACTGTTCTCCATACTCTCGCCTCCTCGTCGCCCCCAGCGCGTGGGCCTCGTTACGCACCACACGCGCCGCCCCGCGCGGAACACGCTGCTTGCGCGGCCCCCTGATCGACTTTCCAGCCTGTCGCGTCAACCTCTCGACGCGATCAATACGCACTCCGAGCATAGGCGGGCTTTCTAATCATCCTGAAAACGCGCTACGAGCGCCGCAAGGGTGTTGATTGCCTCCAACTGAAGCCCGCTCGCCGCTTCCGAGGGTTCCGGCGCCGCGCCCTCTTCTTCCGCCATATCCGAATGCGCCCGTGGCGGCGACGTCCAGGCGCGGCCAAACCCGAGCTTCGCCGCCTCTTTCAACCGCGCCTCGGCCTGCGCCGCCGGCCGCACCGAGCCCGATAGCGCCGCTTCGCCGAACGCAACCGCATCCGGGGGCGCCGGCTTATCAAAACGTGCGGACAACAGCGCCGCCGCCATGGCCAGATCCGCCGACGGGTCAGAAACCCGCAGCCCGCCGGCGGCGTTTAAATATACGTCCAACCCGGCAAACGCCACGCCGCATCGCGCCTCCAGCACGGCCAGCACCATCGCCAGCCTGCTGCTGTCAAGCCCAACCACCGCGCGGCGCGGGGTGCCCAGCGGGCTCTGGCCCACCAACGCTTGGATTTCCACCAGCATCGGCCGACCGCCCGCGACCCCGGCAAAGACGATTGAGCCGGAAGTTTCAGGATCGCGCTCGCCCAGGAAGAGCGCGGATGGGTTGCGGACCTCGGCCAAACCAGCGCCGGTCATTTCGAAAACGCCGATCTCATCCGCCGCGCCGAAGCGGTTCTTCACCGCCCGCAAGATCCGATATTGCCGCCCGCGGTCGCCCTCGAAATAGAGCACCGCGTCCACCATATGCTCGATCACCCGCGGACCGGCGATTTGCCCATCCTTCGTGACGTGGCCGACCAAAATCGCCGCCACTCCGCGACGTTTGGCGAATGATGTGAGTTCATGCGCGCAGGCGCGCACTTGAGCGACGGACCCTGGCGCGCTGTCGACCATGTCCGACCACATCGTCTGGATCGAATCGATGACGACAAGCGCGGGACGCTCTTGCTCCAGCATGGTCAGGATATCGCGGAGATTGGTGGCGGCCGCGAGTTTGACCGGCGCCGAAGACAGACCCAACCGGGCCGCGCGCATGCGCACCTGGCTGGTCGCCTCCTCGCCCGATACGTAGATGACTTTCGCATGCGCCGCGAGCCGGGCGGCGCCTTGCAGCAGCAGAGTCGATTTGCCGACGCCCGGATCGCCGCCCACCAGCACTGCGGAGGCGTTGACCAAACCACCGCCCAGCACGCGGTCCAGCTCCTCAACTCCGGTTTGCATTCGGGGCGGCGGCGCTTCTTCACCTGCGAGGTCCACCAGCGGCGTCGCGGTTCCCTTCGCCGCGCCGAGCGATCGCGCGGGCGGGCCGGCTTCCGACAGGCCGCCCTCTTCCTGTATCGAATTCCAGGCGCCGCATGATTCGCATCGCCCGGCCCATTTCCGCGTTTCTGCGCCGCATTCCTGACATCGGAAAACTTTGGTCGCCTTCGCCATCTCAGCCCCCCTGCGGCGCCGACGGGCGCCCCTGGTTCCGAGAAGCCTGACGCCGCAGCCGCAGTTGCGTCAACCAGCTGGCGATGATTGAGGCGACCACAAGCGATGTGAAGAAATACAGCCCCCACCTGGTCGTCATCTCGCCAACCCCGCTATAGGCGGCAATGTAAAATGCGAGGAGGAAAACGTCCGCCATCGACAATCGCGCCAAAAACTCAATAACAGGCATCAAGATACGCGCCGGCGCCGCATCGGAAAATTGCACATACACCAGCAACAGCGACTTCAAATAAGGCGCAACAACTGCAAAAAGCCCAACGATGACCCCAAGCGCCGGCTCGCGCTGATAGAGTTGCGCGACGCCGCTAAACACAGTGATCTCTGTCGTTGAGAAAAACCAACCGCCATCATTCTGCGCCAGCGGCGATAACCAAGCCAGCGGCATCAGCCCCAGAACGGCGAGATTGATGAGTTTCGCAAGCATCACCATCAGCTCCGTCTATGCGAGACGACACGCCGAAACCGCCCCCCAGAGCCACCGCGACAACGCGGCGCGCCCGGACGTCAAGCGCCCTCGCCCCTTCGCTTAGCGCAACGTGTCGATCGGCCCAATCGCCGAGCCTGAGATAAACTGCTGCATGTATGGGTCGCCCGAGAAGTCCATATCCATAACGCGGCCATGCCAGCGAATCTCGCCGTCATACAGCATGGCGACCCGATGAGCGATGGCGCGGACGCTGCTCATATCATGGGTAATGGTGACCGCTGTCGCGCCGATTTCGTCAACCAGCTCACGGATCAGCTCGTTGATCACGCCCGCCATAATCGGGTCCAACCCGGTGGTGGGCTCATCGAAAAAGATCACCTCCGGATCAGCCGCGATCGCGCGGGCCAGGCCCACCCGCTTCTGCATGCCGCCTGACAGCTCGGCCGGAAACAGATCCGCGACCTTCTCACTCATCCCGACCCGGCGCAGCTTCTCAATCGCCACCGCCCGGCACTCCGCCCGGCTCAGATCCTTCCGCTGCAACAGACGGAAAGCGACGTTGCGCCAAACCGGCAAACTGTCAAACAGCGCCGCGCCCTGAAACAGCATGCCAAACCGCGCCAGCAACGCGTCGTCTCGCCGCCGCCGATCAACGCGCACGCCGTCGATCAAGATCTCCCCCGCATTCGGCTCCAACAATCCGAGGACGCATTTGATCGCGACGCTTTTGCCCGTGCCGGACCCGCCAATGATCGCCAGGCTTTCACCGCGCGCGACCGAAAGGTCCACCCCACGCAAAACATGATTGGCGCCGAAAGACTTCGCCACGCCGCGCAGTTCAATTTTGGGCGTCTCTGGCGCCGCTTGCCCGCCCCCATGCGCCGCTTGGACGATCGCCGACTGTTGATCCATCTCAGCGCCCTTCCGCCTTAGCTGGTGAAAAAGAACTCGGTCAGCACATAGTTGGCCGCCAAAATCAGCACACAGGCGCTCACTACGGCTTGCGTCGTCGCCCGCCCGACCCCCTGGGCGCCTCGCCCGGAGTTGTAGCCATGATAGCAGCCCATCAGCGCAATGATGAAGCCGAAGGCCGCCGCCTTCCACAGGCCTGAAACCACATCCGAAGCCATCAGATGCTCCGTCGTGGTCTTCAGGTAGATCGCGCCATTGAAGCCGAGCCGCTCAACACCGACGAGATAGCCGCCAAAGATGCCGATGCTGTCCGCAACAGCCACAAGCACCGGCAGCGCCAAGGTCGCCGCAACGATCCGCGGCGCCACCAGATATCGCATTGGATCGGTCGAGAGCGTGGTCAGCGCGTCAATCTGCTCCGTCACTCGCATCGTGCCCAGCTCAGCTGCGATCGAGGCTGAAACGCGGCCGGCGACCATCAGGCCAGCCAGCACAGGGCCCAGCTCACGCGCCACTGCAAAGGACACAATCCTTGGCACGACAGCTTCCGCATTCAAATCTGAACTGCCGACATAGATCTGCAGGGCCAGCGCCGCACCGGTGAACAGCGCGGTCAACCCGACAACTGGCAGCGATTCATAGCCAATCCGCCACAGCTGAACGAGCGTCTCCCGTAGGTAAAAGGGAGGCCTGAACGCCGCTGCGATTGCGCTGATCGAGAAAAGAAAGACGGCCCCGGTCTGCCGCATCAGCGTCAGAACCGTTCTGCCGATCGCCGCGATCAGTGTCAGCGTAGCCTGCATGCCTACCCTCCGTCGTTCTTCCCGCTGCGCCGGGCCTTCCGGCGTCTACACGACATCGGCCCAGGAACAAGGGGCTATTTCGCGCTGGGACGCGCAGATCGCTGCGATCGGGCTTCATTCACGCAGCTGTGCGACGCCAATGAGCCTTCCGCCCCAAATATCCGACAATTTTTGTCAATTTTATATTGCCGCAGCTTTTCCGACTAAATAAGTTGGAATTAGAAGCAACCAAGACAGATAACCGCCGTGACCCCCGTTCTCGCCCCAAAGCTCAATACGCCCCAACGCGCCGAGACGCCGCAGCGCCACGTCTTCGAAGGCGCGCCGGTCGGACCGCCGAAGCACGGCGCAGCGCTGGATGCGCTCAGGCGGCTGGCGGTTCGCAGCCGGCTGCACGCGCAAGAGCATACAACCGCCGGCGACGCCGACCAAATGCGCCAAGCAGCGCGGCGGCTGTTCGCTGGCCTCGCCGCCAGCTCTCGGCGCGCCGTCATCCTTCATCCTCGCGGCGCCAAACCAAGCTTTGACGAAACTCTGCTTCTGACTACGTTGAAAGCCTTAAAAGAGGCGGATCTGGACGCTGCTCACTCGCGCCTGGCCTTCCGCGCCAAGCGTGCGGACGTCAGAGCGCTATTGCGTGACGCGTTGATCTTGATCAGCGTCGCCCCCGCGCTGACGGCGCATGGAGAGAGCAGCGAAAGAATGGAGATAGAACATGGCGAGCACGGCCACAAAGATCGAACCAAGCGCAGCAGCTGAGATCATCGAAGGGCTGCACCAGTCGCTGGCTGAGACTGTTGTTGCAACCATGAAGGCGCAGAATTTCCACTGGAACGTCACAGGCATGGCCTTCGGCCCGCTGCATGACCTGTTTCAGACGATTTATGAAGACCACTTCACCGGTCAGGATGAGCTGGCCGAACGGGTAAAGGCCCTGGATGGCCACGCAGAGGGCCGCCTGTCCGAGCATCTGAAACGCTCCGCAGTTCAGGAAAGCGACGGCAAGCTTGACGCGGCCGCGATGGTCAAGGAGCTGACGAGCGACCAAGAAACGCTCTCGAGCACGCTACGCGCCCTCGCGGCGCTGGCGGATGAGCATGGCGACATCGTCACCAACGACTTGGCGATTGAACGCGCAAATGCCCATGACAAATTCGCGTGGATGCTGCGGTCGCATCTGCGCTAGGGCTTGTTGATGGTTCCGTGAAACATCAACAAGCTCTAAGTCTCTGTTTGGTCGCGATTTGCGAGCCGTTAGATGGGTCCATCTAACTTCAAATCGCTCTAGGCTGCGTAAAATTGGCTGCGCGAAATTGAATGCGCGCATCCGATTTGAAATCACTCAAAGCCGCCAATCGGATTGGATCGACTTGCCGCTCTCGGTCTTTGATTTGTCGCGAGTCTTTTCCCGCCTCTCAGCGACAGGCTGCGCCCGCCTTTCGCCTGACGGAGGCGGGATTGTCGTATCACTCCGGTCGGCGTCCGCTCCAGCGCAGTAAAGGCGCGATCGACTCCGCCAGCGCCCGCGCCGCGCGCACATTTATATGCCCATGGTCAGCGTAGAGCGGCTTGCCATCGCGTGAAATCGCGCACATCGCGGCGTCGCAGAATTTCTCATCCAGCCGATACAGCGCCACCCCGGCCGCGGCCGCGACCCGCTCCACAATCTGCTTCTCCGGAGCTTGATGACGTTCATGAGCCGCGCGGCTGCGATCAAGCGGCGCTGCCCGGCCGAACATCGCCTCACGATGCAGGTAGGAGGGAATGTGGACCCCATCCTTATATTCTGGCGCCTGCAACCCTAGGATCACGGTGATCCCTTGGGCCTGAAGCGCCTTGATCGTCTTTAGCAGATTTGTCTCCAGCTCCGCCGCGAACTCTTTGGACGGTTTTCGATCAAATCCGTTCGCCAGATCCGCCCAGTTAGCGAACATCAGAACCTTTTTTATCCCTAACTTCGGCAGCGATGCGAAAACGGCCTCGTTATGCGCGCGGCATCCTGCGCCAGTTGTAACCAGCGGCCAAACATACCCAATCACCGGCGCGCAGGCCGCACGCCAGGCGACCAGCACCGAGGTTCCCATCCGTTCCGCCGCGGCCTGGAACGCTGGCGAAATGCTGCCCGCATGGCTATCGCCCCAAAGCAGGATCTCCGGCGTTTTGCTTGGATCGCCCACCTTGCAGAAACGCACAAAGATCGCCTCGCGCGCTTCGGGGCTCAATCGATCGCGCTGATTAACACAGCCCTTTTTGACGCCAAACTCAGCGCTGTCGCCCGTCGTCAACGCCCGGACCTCCGGCGAGAAACGCTGCGGCCATCCTTTTGAAGACTGCAGCGCGACGCCGACGAGGATACAGGCGACAAGAGATCCCAGACCAACCACGAACACGCCGCGCCGGCTCAAAAGACCGTTCGCGCCGCGGAAGGGCCGCTCAACAAACCACAATGAAAGAACAGCCACCGCAAACGCCGCCGCGACAACCGCAAGCGACTCGAACAGCGTTAGTTCGCGCATGGCGTAGTACTGCGCGAATGAAAGCAGCGGCCAATGCCACAGATAGTAGGAGTAGGAGGCCAAGCCGATAAACACCATCGGCCGAAGGCTGAGCGCGCGGGTCGCAACGCCGCTCCGCTCACGCGCGCCTTCGCCAGCAATGATCAACAGCGCCGCCCCGATACATGGCGCCAACGCCGCCGGGCCGGGGAACGGCGTGGCTTTGTCGAAGGCGAACACCGCCAAAAGGATCAGCGCGAGCCCAAGCGCTGAAAAGATCTGACGTTTCCCAGGCGACAATTCTCGCAGCGGCCGCATCGCAAGCAGGGAGCCGACAAGAAGCTCCCACGCGCGCAGCGGCGCGAAGTAGAACGCGGCGTCCGTGTTTTTCGCGACATCGCCGATCGAAGATAGAACGACATAGGCCGCGCCAGCGAAGGAGAGCGCCGTCAGCATCAGGACGATCCGCTCCCGCTGCGGTCTTACCCATGCCGTCAACCCCGCCAGCAACAGCGGGAAGACGAGGTAGAATTGCTCCTCAACCGCGAGGGACCAAGTATGTAGGAGCGCAAATGTTTCACGAGCGACGTCGAAATACCCCCGCTCCTGCAAGAAAAACTGATTAGACGCCATCAGGCCAAAGAACGAAATGCTCTCGCCAAAGCTGCGCGCTTCTTTCGGCGTTTTGAATATTAATGTAAAAGCAATGACAAAGGCCGCCATAAAAAGCAGCGCCGGCGCAATCCGCCGGATCCGCCGTTCATAAAAACGAACCAACGAAAAATTGCCAGCGTCAATCTCGGCAACAATAATACGGGTGATCAAAAAGCCAGAGATTACGAAGAAGACGTCGACACCGACGAAACCGCCTGAAAACAGTGACCATTGCGCATGGAAAAACACGACTGCGAGCACAGATACGGCGCGCAGACCGTCGATATCAGCACGATATTTCATTGAACCCAGCAATATTCACCGTGTCTCGCCGCAATTACGCGACGGACACTCCACCCGACCAAATCGGCGCGAATGTATCCGCCAGGCTCTAAAAGAGCACCTGTTTAACTAAGTGTGCGCAAGCGGCCGGGCGCGGCTGTTGTGAGCACGCACGCCGCCGCCCCGCGAGACGCGCCCACCGCAGCGCCCCCGACGGATCAGGAGACCAACCGCCAGGGCCGCGCAAAGCCGTCCAAAGCCTCCTTCGCCTTCGCGTCGTCAAACGCGCCAGTAGGCGTCACCTCAGCGCACATCCCCAACTCAGGATCATCGACGACCGAAACGGAAGCCTCCAGCCCAGCTTTCGCCAGCGCCTCGCCAAACACCCGCGCAATCGCCTCCTTACGCAGCGCTGGCTTGAACGTCTTGCCGACCGCCGTTTTGGGCAGCTCCGCCATCACTTGAATTGTCGCCGGACGCGCCGCCCGCTCATGCACATGCTCGGTGGCGAAATCGAGCAGCTCCTGCTCCGTCACCTTCGCGCCAGGCTTTAGTTCAACATAGGCGCATGGCATTTCGCCAGAATAAGCATCTGGCTGACCAATTGCGCCCACGAACGCAACCGCGGGATGCTCCGCCAGCGCCTCCTCAATCAGCCCCGGGTCGATATTGTGACCGCCGCGAATGATAAGATCCTTCGCCCGCCCCGTGATCCAAATATAGCCGTCTGAATCAATGCGCCCGAGATCGCCTGTGCGCAGCCAGCGCCCCGGCGCATCCGGTCGGTCAAAGAACACCGCGGCGGTTCGCGCCGGATCTTTGTAGCCGCCAAATACGCTGGCGCCGCTAAAGCAAATCTCGCCAATTTCACCGTCCGCGCATGCGCGGCTAAACTGGCCATTGCCGTCAAAAGCGCAGATCGCGACATCCATCCAAGGGATCGGATAGCCGACCGAGCCAATTTTACGCTCGCCATCCGGCGGATTGCATGAGGAAACACATGTCGCCTCCGTCATGCCGTACCCTTCCAGGATCCGCACGCCGGTGTTGCTTTCAAACCGACGAAACAGCGCGGTCGGAAGGGGGGCGGAGCCCGAAATCATGTAGCGTAGGCTGGAAACATCCGCGTTGACCGGCCGCAGATCCAGCGCCGCAAGCGCTGTCGGCACCGCCGCAAGGAACGTCGCCCGATGCCGTTCGATCAGCTTCCAGAAATTGTCCATCACCCCATCGCCGCGGAAGCCCTGCGGCGAGACCAATACAATATGGCCGCCCGCCGCCAACGGCGCCAAGGTCAACACATAGCTGGCGAACACATGGAATATTGGCAAAGCCACCAGCGCGACGTCTTTTTCAGTCAAGATCAGCCGCGAGATCGTCCAAGCGTTGGCGAGCATTGAACGGTGCGTATGCATCGCCAGCTTCGGTGAACCGGTGGTGCCGCCAGTGTGATAATAGGCGCCGATGTCATCCGGCCCGCAATCACGCACGAAGCGCAGCTTATCGGACGGCGCGCTTTTGATCAGTTTGCGCATGTCGCCAACATGCAGCGCCGAGGGAAACGGGCTCTTTGGACGCAACACCGCGGCGATCGGCTTCAGCAGCGCGGGCAAATAGGGCAGCAGGTCGATCTGTACGACTTCGCGAACCTTTGGGGCGCTCTCCAACGCCTCGGCCACCTTCTGAGGCACGTCCGTCTTCATGAAGGAGCGCAGCGTTACAACCGCCGTCGCGCCCGATTCATCCAGGATGCCGCCGATCGCCTCCGCCTCCAACAACGGATTGATTGGCAGCGCGACGCCCAAAGTCTGCGCAGCCAACAGAGCCACCACAGTCTCAGGCAAGTTTGGCAGCACCAGCGCAATCGTGTCGCCCGGCTTCACGCCGCGTTCATGCAGAGCGTTGGCGAACGCCGTTACCTGACGCCACAGCTCAGCATAGGACAGCGTGAAGACCCGATCCGACGGGCCGCCTTTCAGCTGAAATGAAACCGCCGGCGCGTCGCCCCGCGTCTCGCAGGATGCGGCGACCATTTGCGTAACGGATGAAAACGGACACATCTCACCGAAGGGCGTCTTTTCAATCGCCTTTTTGTCGGCCAACGTCGCCAGCCGCCAGTCCTGATTTTCCGCCATGTCAGCTCCGTCGCGCGCTTCTACCGCGTCACGCATGGTTGTTCCTCCCGAAATCGGCGCCGTTTGGCCACGGGAACGCTTCATTGAGCGTCGCTTTCACCCGTACTCGCCGCCTTATTCTATATTGTTGGCCGCCAGCATCGCCTTAAGCGGCGCATTGCGCAACGGCGCCGCAGCGGCGCCTTGGCGCAGTATTTGTCTACCCTAGCGTAAACTGAGCGCCTTTAGGCGGAAAACTGCAACCGCGCCAGCCGCGCATAGAGACCGCCTTCAGCGACAAGCTGATCATGAACGCCGCTTGCAACCAGCCGCCCCTCCTCCAACACCAGAATGCGGTCCGCGGATTTCACGGTCGCCAGCCTGTGCGCAACAACCAATGTCGTGCGTTCAGCGGACAGCCGCGCCACCGCCTGTTGCACCGCCTGTTCGCTCTCGGCGTCCAGAGCCGAAGTCGCTTCATCGAGCAGCAGCACCGGCGCGTCGCGCAGAATAGCGCGGGCAATGGCGATCCGTTGTTTCTGTCCGCCGGAGAGCATCACGCCGCGCTCGCCGACAAAACAGTCATAGCCGTCCGGCAGCGCCGCGATGAACTCATGCGCCGCAGCCGCCTCCGCAGCCGCTTTGACATCAGCCAGCGTCGCATCCGGGCAGCCAAATCGAATATTTTCAGCCGCGCTGGCGGCGAAGATCGCCGGCTCCTGCGGGACGGTTGCGAAGCGCCGACGAAATGTGGACGGGGCCATGGCACGAAGATCCACGCCATCCAGCCGAACCGCCCCTTGATCGGGATCGAAGAAACGCATCAGCAGCTGAAAACAGGTCGATTTTCCAGCGCCCGACGCCCCGACCAGCGCGACCGTTTCGCCGGGCTTCACCTGGAAAGACAACTGGTTCAAAACCGGCGCGTTGGGACGGGTCGGATAGCGAAAACTGACATTGTCGAAGGTAATCTCGCCCAGCTTGGGTCGATCGAGGCTTATATCCGTCGGCGCGACCGGTTGAGCCGGCGGCTGGATCGGGTCCTTCGCCGCCAATAACTCCATCAACCGCTCCGTCGCCCCTGCGGCGCGCTGCAGCTCGCTCCAAACCTCCGACAACGCGCCGACTGAACCGGCGACAAAGACCGAGTACAGCAGAAACTGGGTCAGTTCGCCGGGGCTCATCTGCCGGCTGAGCACATTCTGCGCCCCCACCCACAACACGCCGGCAATCGCGCCCACCGCGATAAAAATGACCAGTCCGGTCAAAATCGCGCGCATCCGAATGCGCTTGAGCGCCGCGCCATAGGCCGCCTCAACATCCGCATCAAATATGCGGCGCGCTTCGGGTTCATAGCCGAACGCCTGTACCGTCTGGCTGGCTTGCAGCGTTTCGCCCGCCGTCGCCGAGCTGTCGGCGATGCGGTCCTGCGCCAGGCGCGACAGGCCGCGCACGCGGCGGCCCAGCAACACAACGGGCAAAACGACCGCGGGCGTCGCCAAAAGAACCAGACCGGAAAGAGAGGGGCTGGTCGCCGTCATCATCGCCGCGCCGCCAACCAGAATCAGAATATTGCGCAGCGCGACGGAGGAAGAGACGCCAATCACGCCTTGAATAACCGTCGTGTCCGTTGTCAACCGTGAAAGCGTTTCGCCAATCCGCATGCGCTCAAAAAAAGCGGGACTCATTCCCACAACATGCCCGTAGACCGCCCGCCGAATATCGGCGACCACGCGCTCGCCCAAACCGGCGACGGCGTAAAACCGAAGCGCAGTGAACACCGCCAGCGCGCCTGCGGCCACCAGAAGCCAGACGAAATAACGATCAATCTCGGCGGCGTGTTTGGGGCTAAAACTGTCGACAACCCCGCGTAATGCGGCGGGAATCGCCAGCGTGAACGCTGAAGAAGCGAGCAGCGCGACCAAGGCGAGCAGGGCGAGCCCGCCATGCGGCCGCACAAACCCCCAGAGCGCCGACAGCGGCCTCAGATCTTTGGACGGCGCGCGCGCATCGCCAGGCTCCACACGAGAATTATCTCTACTGTCTGACAAGTCGCCTCCCGCTTGCGTCGTCTCTTGGCCACACTCCGCTTGCAGGAGCGCGGCGCCTCGCCCCGCGCAGCAGCGCGGCGGGCAATTCATTCCTATCATGACGAAACCACGACACGCCCAATGGACGTGGTGGCTACCAGGCCGACGGCGCGCCATGCATGCGCCATATAGGGCAGGATCGAGCGATGAATAAGTTTTTGAATGCGGCTGCGAAAGCCGTAGGCGCCGTGTTATCTCCAGACCGCCGCCTTATTATTCCAGGCTACCAGCGGCCCTACGCCTGGACGGCCGACGAAGCGATGTCGCTGCTGACCGACATCCGAGCGGCAAAGGCCGACGCCTCCGAAGCCGATGACGACGCCCCGCCCTATTTTCTGGGCGCAATCGTCCTCAGCTTGGAGATCGGCGAAGATGCGGCGCAGATCGTGGATGGGCATCAACGCTTGACCACGCTCGCCATCCTTCTCGCCGTCTTACGCGATCTCGATGAGGAAGGGCCGACGCGCCTGGGCCGGCTGTTAACGGTGCGAGGACGAAATGCGGATGACATTGGCGGCGCGGTTGTATCGCCCCGACCGCTCGATCTGGATTTTTACCACCGCGAAATCTTGCGCGAAGGCGCGACCGCTGCGTTGACCGAAGAAACAACGGTGGAGAATGACGCGCAGGCGAATATGCTCGCGGTCGCCCTCGCCTTTCGCGGCGCCCTGCGCGAAGGCTCCGCGCGCTCACGCATGTGGTTGGCGGAATATGTGCTGCGCTGCTGCGTGATGGTGGAGGTCTCCGCCCCCTATCAAGAGCACGCCTACAAGATCTTCACCGTGCTGAATGCGCGCGGCAAGGATTTGAAGGACAATGACCTGCTGAAAGCCGAGCTGCTCGGGCATATTCGCCCCGACCGGCAACCGCGCTTCACCGGCGTCTGGGAGCGGCTGGAATCCTCGCTGGGCGAAGCGACTTTCGCTCAGCTGTTCAGCTGCATCCGCATGATCCATTCCCCCGGCAAAGCGCGGAAATCCACCGTTGCGGAGATCCGCGAACGGCTGAACCCGGCTGCGGATCCTGAGAAGTTTATTCTCGAGGAGCTTGAACCAAAGGGAGACGCCTATCAGACGCTGCTGAAGGCGGATCTCAAGATCGGGGCGCAATCAGCGCGGGCGAACCAGCTGCTCCGGGCGCTCGGACGCATCCGCAACCGCGATTGGCTGGCGCCGGCCGTGTCCTTCCTGGTGGATCGCGCCCCGCGAGGCGATGAGCTGCTGCGCTTCCTCAGCGCGCTGGAGCGGCTGGCCTATGGGCTCCTGCTCCAGAACGCCGACGAAAATGTCCGCATCTCCCGCTATTCGAAAGTTGTCGCGGCCATTCGGGATGATCAGCCGATCGAGGAGATCCTGGAGTTGATGGAGCTGTCAGATTATGACCGACGCGTCGCGCGCATGGTCCTGGCCGGCTCCTTCAATCAAAAGGAGCTGCGGATTCCGATCCTGTTGCGGCTTGATGAACATCTCTCCGGCGCCATCGCCAGCTACGAAGTGCCGATCATCACGGTCGAGCATGTTTTGCCGCGCCGGCCGGCGGCGGACAGCGAATGGTTGATCAACTTTCCGGATGAGAAAGAGCGAAAGTTCTGGACCGAGAGGTTGGGGAACTTGGCGCTGCTCTCGCGCCGGATTAACAACCAAGCGGCGAATATGAGCTTCGAGAAAAAGAAAAACGAGTATTTCTCCGCCAATGGCGTAACGCCTTTTGCAGTGACAACGGCGATCATCGCCGAACCGGAGTGGACGCCGGAAGTGGTCGAACGGCGGCAGCGCCATCTGTTCCGAACCGCTTGCAAGATATGGCGCTTGCTTGATTAGGGTCGAAACCCCTTCAGCAGACGCCGTCAGCCCGGTTTAGGGGCTTGTCGGCTAGAATATCGAGGCGCAGGCGGTGTGGCTCACCGTCAAGCC
>JALEGB010000013.1 GCA_022760355.1 Neomegalonema sp. | reverse complement strand
GCGACGGGCTCATCGCTTACTCGACATGGCTGCTGTCGATGAATGACGCGCCGCGTCTGGCTCAGCTGTTGGACTTCGTCCCGGCTTCTGCAGGAAAGCGCGGCGCAGGCTTCTCAGTGGGCGAAGCGTTCACCGGCGAGGTCTGCTACTATCCGGCGCTCTTTCCGGTGCGGGCCGTCATCGCCGAGCGTACGGCCTCGGACGCCGGCGGCGAATGGAGCGCGCCTCGGTCGGATCTGGCGGCGCAGGTGGCGCAGGCCGTCGGCGCCGAGCCATGGATGCAAGACATTCCGGTCCTGACCGGCGCTGGCCGGCTGGGCGCGTCCGGCGAGGCGCTCTTCTTTCACGAAGCCCGAACGGATCGCTATTGGCCAGTGGTCCAAACTGAGGTCAAGTCGGCCGCTCTCGGGCTGGATCTGACGGCGACGGCGGCCTTGATGCGGCATGGACGGTTGCTGTTGCTCGCCTCGCAGACGTCCATGGGGGTGCTGCACCATGATGAATGACGCCAACGCCTTCGCTGCGGCGTTGGCGGCCGCGCGCATGGGCTGGATGACTGGGCAGCCTTCGAAGGTGGACCTGCCGGGCGTATCGGATCTGGACGAGAAGGAGGCTCAGCTGCGCCTTCTGGCCCTCGACGCTCAGTTCCGGGCCCTGACCGGCGCGCCGGTCTCGCCTTCCGCTCCGTTCATCGCCTCGTCCCTGCCCGAGCCGTCCCGACCGCTGCCGCCCGAAGCGGCGCGGACATGGTTTCAGAGAGCATGGCGCGACGCGCAGCAGAACGAAAAGGGCAAGCTGCTGCGTCTCCTGGACCGACGCGGATACATGGCTCATCCGCTCGACTTCATGCCGCAGACCTATTGGGACGGTTTGCCGGACGCCTACGCGCCTTGGCTCGAATGGGCCCGCGGCGCGCGACGCCGGACGGATCCGACCGTGGCGCCGGGCTCGGGCGCTTCGTCCGGCGCCGAAACGCGCCAGCGCGTCTCCGAGCTGCTCGCTCAGGACCGCGCGAGCGCCATCGCCTGGCTGGAGGCCGAGATGGCGCCCGCCGCCGCGCAGCAGCGCCTACGCATGCTGACCGATGTCGCCTCGCTTCTGACCCGCGACGACGAGGCGTTTCTGCGCCGTCTGCAGGAGAAAGACCGCTCGACCAAGGTCGTTGCGCTGGCTCTGCAGCTCCTCCGCCGTCATGGATGCGCTCCGCAGCCGCCCGACGATTTGGGCGCATTGGACTATATCGAGCGGCGCAAACGAGCCGCATCGCCCGGCGCTGGCGCGATCGGAACGCCGGCAAAGATCAACTCGACGAGAGCGACCCTGTTGGCGAAGCTGCTCGAACAGCTCAGCTTCGCAGAGTTGGCGGACCATTTGGGGATGACCGCGCCGGACCTGATCAAGGCGTGGGATTGGGAGAACGCTCATCCCGGCGTGACATACGCTCTGCAGCGCTGCGTTTTCGAAACAGGCGGCGATGCGGAGCGCCTCGCCCTGTTCCAGCTCTATGCGAGTCGCCTCGACCAATTGGCGCAGTTCGACGCCGCGCATATCGAGCATCTTGGTCCGGCCTTGAAGAGCGCGGCCGTGTCGGCCCTCATCGACGGACTCGGCGCGGCTCAACATGCATGTCGGGAAGTCTTAGACGTCCTCGCGCGCTGGCGCTTGGAGACCCTGAGCCGCGCTCAGAGCGCCGAATTGTGGGAGCGGGCCAGAACGCATCCGGATCTCGACCCGGCCCTCCTCGACAAGGACGTGCGCTTCGAGGATCTCGCGTCGCCGCTTTTCGAGCTGGCGATGCGCCTGCAGCCGGCCGAGGCGCAGGCCGCATTGGATCTCTTCACCGAAAAAGGCCTGCACAGCGCCGACCCGCTGCTCACGCCTTTGCATCTGAACGTTTCTCTCCCCGATATCTCGCAGGAAGGACCCTGATATGACCGACCAGATGCGTCGCCCGGCGGAAGTCGAATGGGCCAGCGAGATCGCGGCGCTGCGGGCCGATGACGGGCCGCGCCCAGAAGGTTGGGCGATGACGCCCAAAGCGGTCGTCACCTACCTGCTCGGCGGCGAAGCGCCGGACGGCTCGAAGATCAGCCCGAAATATATCGGCTCGCGACGGCTGATGGAGACCGCCGTCGCGACCCTGGCCACCGACCGCGCGCTGCTGTTGCTCGGCGTGCCGGGCACGGCGAAGTCCTGGGTCTCGGAGCATCTCGCCGCGGCGATCGCCGGCGACAGCACGATGGTCATTCAATGCACCGCCGGCACGGACGAGAACCAGATCCGCTATGGCTGGAACTACGCCCAATTGCTGGCGCATGGTCCGTCGCAGGACGCTCTCGTGCCGACGCCGCTTTATCGCGCGATGCAGACCGGGCGGCTCTGCCGGCTCGAGGAGCTGACGCGCATGGGATCGGACGTGCAGGACACGCTGATCACCGTGCTGTCGGAGAAGATGCTGCCGGTGCCGGAGCTGAATAGCGCGGTCTACGCCAAGCGCGGCTTCAACGTCATCGCGACGGCGAACAACCGCGACAAGGGCGTGAACGATCTCTCGGCGGCGCTGAAGCGTCGCTTCAATGTGGTCGTCCTGCCGTTGCCCGACGATATGGACGAAGAGGTGCGCATCATCACGAAGCGCGTCGGTGAAATGGCGCACAGCCTCGACCTGCCGGCGCCCGGCGATATCAGCGCCGAGGTCCAGAAGGTCGTGACGATCTTTCGCGAGATGCGCAGCGGTGAGACCTTGGACGGCAAAGCCAAGATCAAGACGTCGAGCGGCAATCTCTCCACCGCCGAAGCGATCGCCGTTATGGTGGGCGGCCTGTCGCAAGCCGCATGGTTCGGCGAGGGCGGTGTTGGGGCCGAAGACTTGGCGCCGTCGATATTGGGCGCGGTGATCAAAGACCCGGTGCAAGATAAGGTCGCGCTCGAGGAGTATCTCGAGACAACGCTCAAGAAACGCCGCGATTTCGCGGGGTATTACGCGACGCTGAACGAGCTGCTCTGATGGCGGAGGTCGCCTATCTTGGCGTTCGTCACCACGGGCCGGGATCGGCGCGGCGCGTTCTGGCGCGACTGAACGCGCTGCAGCCCGGCTCGGTGTTGATCGAGGGCCCGAGCGATCTGAGCGATCTGCTGCCCGCGCTCGCCCGGCCGGAGATGAAGCCGCCGGTGGCGCTTCTGGCCTATGCCGAGAAGACGCCTGAAAGCGCGGTCTTTTGGCCGATGGCCGAGTATTCGCCAGAGTATCAGGCCGCGCTCTGGGCCCTGGAGCATGGCGCGGCGCTCCGTTTCATCGACCTGCCGGTCGCACAGCGGTTCGAGCCGTCGCCAGCCGGACAAGAAGGCGACGATCCGGATGCGGAGGCAGAGCCCTCCGCTCCGGTCCTGGCCACGCCGCGAACCCAGGATCCCTTTTCCATACTGGGCCGGCTGGCCGGCTACGAGGATGGCGAGAGCTTTTGGAACGATCTGTTCGAGACGGACGGCCGCGCAGAGAGCTTCGAGGCGATCGACAGCGCGATCGACGCGCTGCGCGAAAGCGAAGAATTGACGCCGTTCGAGGCGCGGCGCGAAGCGCATATGCGATTGGAGATTGCGAAAGAAGCCAAGGCCGCGCGGGCGCCGGTCGCGGTGATCTGCGGCGCGTGGCATGTGCCGGCGCTCCGAGCGAAACACGCCGCGAAAGCGGATCGCGACCTCCTCAAAGGGATTAAGAAAGAAAAGATCAAGGCGTCCTGGGCGCCCTGGACCTCGCCGCGACTGGCGCAGGCCTCGGGATACGGCGCAGGCGTGCAAGCGCCCAAATGGTACGAGCATCTCTGGCGCGCGGGCGACGCCGGCGCAGCGGACGCCCGCTGGGCGGTTCGGATCGTGCGGGCGATGCGGGACGCGGGGCATGTCGTCTCCACCGCCTCCGCGATCGAGGTCATCCGCCTCGCCCATGCCCTTGCGGCGCTGCGTCAGCGCCCGCGCCCCGGTTTCGAAGAGCTGCGCGAAGCCTCGATCGCCTGTCTCAGCTTTGGCGAAACGCTGCCTTGGCGAGAGATCGAAGGCGACCTGTTGCTGGGCTCGGATGTCGGTCGAACGCCGGACGATCTGCCCTTGGCGCCGTTGCTGGACGACCTCGCCCGTGAGCAGAAGCGGACGAAACTGAAGCCCGAAGCGATGGATAGAGAGTTGTCGCTGGATCTGCGCACGCAGAGCGGGCTCGCGCGGTCCACGCTTCTGCATCGCCTTGCGGCGCTGAACGTTCCCTGGGGCCGTCCGCAGGGCGCCGGCCGCTCCCGAGGCACGTTCCGCGAGAACTGGGTTCTGCGCTGGGAGCCCGAGTTCGCCGTCGAGCTGGTCGAGAAGCTCGTCTATGGCGTGACGATCCAATCCGCCGCCTCCGCCCTGCTGACTGAAAAGATCAACAGCGAAACCCGGCTGGCGCCGCTGTCCGATCTGACCTTCACCGCCCTGACGACCCAAACGCCGACGGCCGTCAGCGCTGCGATCGCGCGGATGAGCGACATCGCGTCCCGGACGGATGATTGCGCGGCGCTGCTGTCGGCGGTTCCATCGCTGGTCGAGACCATCCGATATGGACAGGCGCGCGAGGTCGACACCGAAACCTTGACCCGCATCGCGACCCAAATGATCACCCAGGCGGCGATCGCTCTGCCCTACGCCGCGCGCGGGCTCGATGCGGAGGAGGCGCAGCGCTATTTCGAGATGCTGCCAGAGGCGCAGCGGGCGATGAACCTGGCCGAGCTCGATGCCGATATCGCCGATGTCTGGCGGCGCGCTTTGGAAACCGTCAGCGAACAGGACGCCTCGACGCCGCTCGTGGCGGGCGTCGCGACCCGAATCTGCTACGAATCGGACTATCTCAGCGACGACATGACGGCTCTGCGCGTCACGCGCGCCATTTCTCCGGGCGTCGCCATCTCGGACGCCGCCGGCTTTTTCGAAGGCTTCTTCACCGGCGCGGGCCAGCGCCTGATCCATGACAGCGCGCTGCGCCGCGTCGTCGACGCGTGGCTCTGCGCGCTGGATGAAGATGAGTATATCGCGCATTTGCCGCTGATGCGCCGCGTCTTTTCCGGCATGGACAAGAATGAGCGACGAGAGCTGCTTGATCGGATTATGGGGCGTGGCGGCGCGGCGGCGCAGTTCGAGCTCGCGCCGAACGCCGACGAAGCTTGGGCCGCGCGCCTGCCCGGGCTGCTGCGCATTCTAAACAAGGAGGCGGCCGATGCCTGAGGAT
This sequence comes from Neomegalonema sp., assembly GCA_022760355.1. Lineage (GTDB taxonomy): Bacteria > Pseudomonadota > Alphaproteobacteria > Rhodobacterales > Rhodobacteraceae > JALEGB01. The sequence continues at coordinate 3,975 of JALEGB010000013.1, read as the reverse complement.
CAGCCGAAACCGGCGTCGAAGGAAAGCGCCCGCCGTTGGCGCTTGGCGCTGGGCGAACAGGATGACGAAATCTCGCTCGATCAGCGGGACATCCGGATCGGGGCGGCGCTGGACGCGCTCTATGGCGATCGCCCGAGCGCAAAGCGCAGCGCCGGATTGGGAGGCTCGGCCCCGAAGGTCAGCAAGTGGCTCGGCGATATTCGCGAGTACTTTCCGGCCTCTGTGGTGCAGGTGATCCAGAAGGACGCCTTTGAACGGCTGGGCTTGAAACAGATGATGCTTCAGCCGGAATTCCTGGCGGGACTGGAGGCGGATGTGCATCTGGTGGCCGATCTCATCTCGCTGCGATCGGTCATGCCCGAAAAGACGATCGACACTGCGCGCGAAGTCGTGGCCAAGGTGGTGGCCGAATTGATCGAGCGGCTCGAGCGCAAGACCGCGGAAGCCGTTCGCGGAGCGGTGGACCGGTCCAAACGGACCTTTAATCCGCGCTTCAGCGATATCGACTGGCCCCGCACCATTCAGGCCAATCTGCGCCACTATCAGCAGGCGCATAAAACCATCGTTCCGGAGAAACTGATCGGTTTTCAGCGCAAACAGCGGCGGTTGGTCGACCTGGACGAGGTGACCCTATGCGTGGACCAGTCCGGCTCGATGGCGACGTCGGTGGTCTATTCGTCGATCTTCGCCGCCGTGATGGCGTCTTTGCCGGTCGTGAAGACGAAGCTGGTGTGCTTCGACACTTCGATTGTCGATCTGACCGAAGATCTCGCCGACCCTGTTCAGGTTCTGTTTGGCGTTCAGCTGGGAGGCGGCACCGATATCAACAAGGCGGTCGCCTATTGTCAGGAGCGGATCGAGGCGCCCGCCAAGTCGCATCTGGTGCTGATCACCGACCTGTGCGAAGGCGGCGACACGGACGCCTTGATCGCGCGGATCGCGGAGCTGGTCGGCGACGGCGTGAATGTGATCACGCTCCTCGCCTTGTCGGACGACGGCCACCCCTATTATGACGCCGAGCTGGCGGGAATTTTCGCGTCTATGGGCGTTCCGGTTTTCGCATGCACGCCGAACGAGTTTCCCGACCTGATGGCCACCGCCCTGCGCCGCGACGACGTCTGGGCCTGGGCCGCCAACAACGAAATCAAAACGGTCCGGGCCAAGGGCGAGCAACTGAGCTGAGCAGCACACCGCGCCGCGTCGCCTGTTTGGGCGACCGGAAAACGTTCGTGATACAGCAAGACCTAGGGTGGGAACTCATAAATCTGGTCGAACGCCCTTCGGGCCCGTCGAACGCGATCCGCCATCACAAGTGTCGATTACTAATACGCGGATACTAAAGCCTACCATCTGCCCTCAACGAGCAGAAGCGATCTCATGGGCGCAAGGCGGGTGAGGCCGAGGCGCAGTATTGGAGGAACGTGGCGAACCCGATCGCCGCTTGAGACCTACATAAACCGGTCTCCAGCAAACACGGGGCGGTTCAGCTGAATGGCGTTGACCCTCAGGCAGCGCTCACAGACGTCTTAGTCGCATCGTCGACCACAAGATCACTCGCCTCGACAAACTAGCACCCTGGCGCTAGCCCAGGCATGCGCAATCGGTCGCGGATTCGATGCGCCAGGCGAGGGGCGGCGGGCGCTCTCTACGGTCCGTACAATAGATTATGAGCATCACAATGGTTCCAAAGGCAGATGAGGCCGAGCGGCGCATCCGAGTTTGTGCGGAGATGGGGGCTGACGAGTTGGACCTGGGCGGTCTGGCGCTGACAGAGTTGCCCGAGAGCATCAACACGCTGTGCGGGCTAAAGCGCCTCTTTCTAGGCTATGACGCATCGGGAAGGGCCAAGGCCCATGAGTCATTGGGTGATGGCGGCGGCGCATTTCAATGTGGCCGGCGGAACTTTCTCAATAGCCGCGAAGCCTCGTTCCCCGATTTCTCGACACTATTTCCCGATCTTGAGCTCCTCGATCTCTCGGGCGCAGTTATCACCCCCGAAGGCTGGGCTGGACTGCGCGGCTGTCAAAAACTTCAGCAGCTAGATCTGTACGGAGCCGTCATTTTCGACGCGACCGAATGTTATGATCCCAACATGGTGCTTCGCTGGGGCAAGGTTGCGTATTCGATGATCGCCGACGAGGGGCTTTGGGCTTCCGTCCCCCAGTTGCGGCGATTGAATTTGCGAGACACGCGCCTTCAGGGACCATTGCTCGCAGGACTTGAGGCGGCGGAGCAGGTCACAGAGCTGGACCTCGGCGACAATGAGCTGGGAGAAGACGCAGCCTCGGTGCTCTGCACAATGCCAAGGGTCGAAAAACTCTGGTTAGATGGCTGGCGCCCAAGGACTGGTGAGCTACTTCCTCGATTGTCCGGTATGCAGAGCCTGCGCACCCTGGACGTCTCAACCTACGAAGAATGGGACTCGCTTGACTTCACCCACCTCCCGCAATTGCGTGAGCTTCGCGCGGGGAGTTTTGGACTTTGCGTTGATTTAGAGAAGCTTGGCGAACTGACCCAGCTTGAATCGCTCGATCTCCAGTGCACCTATTACGGTTTTGACGACGGCAATGATCGTCCCTTTGCGCCTCTGTCAACTTTACACAACCTCCGCGCTCTGAACTTAAAGGGCCACAAGATCGGCGCAGCCGGGATGGAAATCCTTGGCGGACTGACCCAGCTCGAAGTCCTTGATCTTGATATCTTCCTAGGTGCTTCGTATACAAAATTATCGGCTGCGGATGTGACGCCCATCGGCGCGCTGTCCGGCCTTCGGCATCTTGATCTTGGCGGATATGGGGTGGGACCTGACATCCCGCGGATCTTATCTGGCCTTACGCAATTGCGCACGCTGGTGTTGCCCGGTGAAATTCGGCGGGAGGGTCCCGTGCAAATCGGCTCCGAGGGCGCCGAAGCGCTTGGCGTTTTGACAAATCTTGAAGAGCTGGATTTGAGCGGCAACTCCATTGATGACGCCGGCCTTATGCACCTGGAAGGTCTCGTGAAACTACGCGCACTGAACTTGTCCTGGAACCGTCTCGATGGGAAGGGAGTCAGGCGCGGGGACACCATCCAAGGGAAGGCGCTCAAGGCGCTTGAGGGAATGCGTGACCTTCGGCGTCTAAACTTGAGACACAACGACATCAATGCTGAGAGCGTCAAGACGCTGGCCAAATGCGTTAATCTGGAAGAACTCGACCTATCCGAAAACGCGCTCATTAGCGACGGCCTCGAGGCTTTGGGCGGCATGTCGAAGCTCAAGGTGCTAAAGCTTTGGCCAGATTCTTCGTCTTTTCGTTCAGGATTGCAGGTCACTCCGGCGGCGTCAGCGGCCCTTGGACGCCTGACAGAGTTACGGAGGCTCGAACTCTCCAGCTCTAGTATTATTGATGCGACTTTCCTCGGCAAGCTCAATAGACTTGAACACCTCTATCTCAGATGTTCGGCGCTGCCCCCCGCGCCAGATGCCTTTCAAGGTCTCGAGCAGCTGGTGGCGCTGAAGCTGAAGCTAAAAGACACGTTCAATGCCCGCTTGAGTGACCAAATAAGCGTGTTTTCCTCCGCCAACAATCTGGAAGAGTTGGAGCTCTCGGCGCGACTTCCGCATCTGCGCGCGCTGACAAATATGAAATATCTTCGAAAAGTCGACCTTAGCGGTTCCTACATCAAGGATCCGACGCCTGAATTCTGGAGCCTTCCGGGCCTTGAAGAAGTCAAGTTCGGCTATGGCGCGTTTGGAGTATCCCCCTATGATTTTGTCGGCAACTCTTCAGCGAGTTTTCTTTCGGCCATGCGAAAGCGGCTCGCCCGAATGGAGGGCGAGAATGAGTAAGGGGCAGCCTCGTGCTTCGGCGCTCTATCTCATGCGTTGATCTTTTTGCTGCTAGAGCGTGCGCCGACCAAGTGGATACCGGTTGGCGGGAACAGCACGCGACAAAACAAAGAGTTAGAGCCTTGAGCCGATCCAACTTGATCGGC
>JALEGB010000126.1 GCA_022760355.1 Neomegalonema sp. | reverse complement strand
GGGCTTACCGGTCTTGACCGGGCTATCAGACCGCTCCGCGCCCGGTGCGCAGCCGAGAACGGGCTAGGAAGCGCTGACGACGCCTGATGAAGGGGTTTCGACCCTAGGGAAAAAATTGAGTCATCAGGCGGCGTCGGCTGCATGGGTTTGCACCCTGGCCGCGTGCTGACTGGGGCGCCGACTCGCGCTGCGATTTGGGCGATCGCAGCGCGGATCGGGACGCCTTCGCCGCTCGCGGCCTTGCAATGATCGGCTAATCCCGCTCCGCCACGGCGCGAAAGCTGACGCGGAGCCCTTCCGGCGCGCTGAGAACAAACGCGCCTTCTTCCGACGGCGCGCCAACATTCAAAATCGCCGGCTCCTCCTCAAACTGCGCATTGGCCGCGCGCAAACGTTCGACAAGCGCAATCCACTCCCGCCAACTCGGCCGCAGCCGCAGCTCCAAAGCCGCAACGCCGGCGGGCGCGCTCCGTTCAACCGTCAGGCGATGCCCGAACAAATCGAAGCTCAGCCGATCCTCGTCGCCCTCAAGAACCGCGCACCCCAACAGATCAGCATAGAACGCGCGAGCGGCGCCGAGATCCGACATCCGTGACAACAGCTCCAACGGCCTTGGTCCGGTCTCAACTTCTTGGGCGCCGACCTCTCCGGGCGGCGTTACGCCTTCGCCGGCGCCGCTGAGCAGCCAGGTCACGCTGACGCCGAGCAATCCAGACAACATCGCCAGGCGATTGGCGCGGGGCTCCGATCGGTCATGCTCCCATGCGGAGACGACCTTGACGCCAACGCCGAGCCGCGCCGCCAGGCTGGCCTGCGTCATGGACGCCGCCAGCCGCGCCGCAGCTAATCTTCCGCCGAGTGTTTCGGCCTCATCGCCAAAATAGTCGTCATGGCCGGAAGCCGCCGCATGGAGAACGGCGCCCCCCAAGGCGTCATCTGTCATTTTTATCCTCAACATTTTGCGAAAAAGGCGAACCCCGCCCTTTCTACGCCCCTCATACACCCCAAAAACGGCGCACCCAACCCCCGATATCAGGACGATCCCAAGCGCGCATCGGACAGAACAGTCGCCCTCGGCGTATGGCGAGACGAATTACCGCATCGCTCATTCTCATTTTCGCCACATCGATCGCCCGTTTGTCCAATTAACATTGACAATACGCCTTGCGATCGATCTCACACGCGGGCAATTTTTGATTCGCAGGGATGAAACGATCGCCGCGTGAGCGCCTAAAGAACGCGCCGGCAGCGAAAAACGCGTGACGGAGACGGGCGTGAGCCAGGCGACACTGGGACAAAATTGGCAAATAACACTGCCTGCAGACGTACGGCGCGCGCTCGCGATTGAGCCGGGCGACACTGTGCGCTTTTCAATTGCGGAGACCGGAGAGGTCACGCTGATCTCCTCAACGACCCTCGCTAAAACGAGACGCCCGAGCGGCGCGCCGGATCGCCCGACGCCGCACGGCGCCAGAGCTCCGATTGATTTTCCGCCAACAGACGCCTCCGACCCCGCCAAGCCGACGGCGGCGCGCGGGGTGGCCGCCTTGCGCTCGGGCCCCACGACGACGCGGAATGGCGAAAGCAACGCGAAAGATCTTCCTGAGTAAGTTGAAGCAGCGATCGCGGAGAGACGAACCAGGATCGCTGCGGATGCGGCGATTTAGTGCTGGCGTCAGTGCAGCTGGTTCGCCGAGAATATCGGTCGGCGGAGGTGCGCGAGTCCAGATTGCGCGCCGCGAGAAGTGGGGCGATGCGGCTGACTTATGAGCGAACTCCTTCAGCAGGCGAAGGGGGCGGGTAATCCGCCTGACGCCATCTCGCCCCCCGATATCGCCCTATCGTCGGATCGCAACCCGCAGCGGGAGCAAAACGACGCCGCGGCTGAAGCGACGCCAAAATCGCCGCTGGACGCAGCCCTTGCGCCTGAGGCCGGCGCGCGCCGGCGCGCGGGTAGAATCAGCGCCGCCGCCGCGCTGCTCTGGGCCCCGCAAGCCTACGCGCTCGCGGCGCTTCTCGCCGAAGCGACAATGCCGGGCGCAGGTTGGCCGCTCGCCTCCGCGCTGCTGGTTTTCCTTCTCGTCGCGGCGCTGCGGGCCGCGCTTGGCGCTCTCGCCGTCGAACAGGCCGGACGCGCCGCCGAGGCCGCAAAACTCCGGATCCGCGCCGAGATCTCCGCCGCCGCCTCCGTTTGGTCACCCCTCGCCGCCGATCGGCCGGCGCCTGGACGCGTTGCGGCGTTGATCGGTGAAATGGTCGACGCGCTCGGGCCGTATCTGACCGCCTACGAGCCGGCGCGCAAACGGGTTGAGATTGTCCCGCTGGTCTTTCTCGGCGTCGCCGCGGCGCACTCCTGGGTGGCCGGCCTTCTATTTATCGTCGCCGGGCCGCTTATTCCTGTGTTCATGGCGCTGATCGGCAAAGCCGCCAAGAGCGCAAGCGACGAACGGCTGCGCGAAGTCGCGTCGCTGAGCGAGCGGTTGGTGGAGCGGCTGCGCGCTTTGACAGACGTGCGCTTGCTGGGCGCCGCGGGGCGAGACGCAGACGCCTTCGCCGCAGAGGCCGACGATTTACGCGCCCGCACCATGCGCGTGCTCTCGATCGCCTTCCTTTCCTCCGCGGTTCTTGAAGCCTTTGCAGCGATCGGCATCGCCTTAATCGCCGTCTATGTCGGTTTCTCCCTGCTCGGCGTTATTGACTTCGGCGTTTGGACAGCAGCGCCGCTTGGGCTTCAGTCCGGCCTGTTTCTCCTCTTGCTCGCCCCCGCCTTCTTTCAGCCCTTGCGGGAGTTCGCAGCCGCCTACCATGATCGCGCCGCCGCTGAAGCATTCGCTGACGCGCTGCAGGACACGCTCGGCGCCCAAACGCCACGCATGCTGGGCCGCGCGCAGGATACGCAGCACCGGCCGCTGGCCGCCTCAGCCAGGCCGATCCTCCGGCTCGAGAACGCCCAAGCCGCGAACGGAAGCCCGATCAACTTTGAAATCGCGCCGGGAGATCGGATCGCGATTACGGGCCCCAGCGGCGCCGGGAAATCGACGCTCTTGACCTGCCTTGCCGGCCTGCGCCCTCTGGATCATGGCCGCATCCTGATCGGCGCCGATCAGCTGAATGACGAAACGGCCGCAGCGTGGCGCGAGCGCGTCGCCTGGATCGGTCAGCGCCCGCATTTGGTCTCTGGGTCCCTGCGCGCCAACATCGCATTCTATGCGCCGTCCGAGGCGCAAGACGCAACGCGGCTGCAAGCGGCGATTGGCGCCGCGCACGCCGCGCAAATTGTTGACCGCGCGCCCCAGGGGCTGAACAGCGCCGTTGGCGAGACGGCGGGCGGCGCGTCGGCTGGGGTGTCTGGCGGCGAAGCACGACGTCTCGGCGTCGCTCGGCTCGCCTTCGCAGATCGCGATGTCATACTTGCCGACGAACCCACCGCGGATCTCGATGCGGAAACCGCCGCCGCCGTTGTCAAAGGGCTGTTCGACCTTTCCCGCGGCCGCACGCTGATTGTCGCAACCCATGACCCCTCGCTGATCGCGCAGATCGAGCGTCGGATTGATCTGACGGGGAGCCGCCCGTGAAACATCTCTGGACGCTCTTCGCCGCATTTCGCGCCAGCCATGGCCGTCGTCTGCTGCTCGGCGCCCTGCTGGCCGTCCTCGCCTCCGCCTCCGCGGCCGCGCTGCTCGGCCTATCGGGCTGGTTCATCACCGCAACTGCAATCGCCGGCGCGGCCGGGGTCGGCATCGCCTTCGACGTCTTCCGCCCGGGCGCCGGCGTACGTTTCTTCGCGCTTAGCCGCACCGCGGCGCGCTATGGGGAGCGTCTGGCGACCCACGACGCCACGCTGCGCTTTTTGGCGGAACTCCGCGGCGCAGTGTATCGCGGATTGGCGCAGGGCCCATGGTCGATGATCGGCCGCCTCCGTCGCGGCGAGGCCCTCAGCCGGCTCACCGCGGATGTCGACGCGCTCGATGGTTTTTATCTCCGTCTCCTGTTGCCCATCTCCGTCGCCGCCTTGACCTTAACGCTCGGCGCGGCGGCGCTCTGGTGGTTCGCTGGGCTGGAGGTCGCGGTTCTAACGATCGCTCCCCTGGCGCTGGCGGGCGGGCTGGGCGTGCGGTTCAGCGCCCGTCGCGGCGCGCGCGCCGCGCGGCGGCGGCTGGCGGCGCTGGATGCAATAAGGCTGCGAACCGTCGATTTGATGAGCGCGACGCCCGAATACGCGGCGGCTGGGCGACTGGACGCCCAGCGCGCAGCGATTGACGCCGCCGCGATGCGCGCAGCGGAGGCCGAGGCGGAGCTGCGCCGGCTCGATATTTGGGTTGGCGGCGCCGTCGCTTTCTCAGGCGACCTTTCAATCGCGCTCGCGCTCTGGTCGAGCTTGTCCATCGCCGGCGTCGAGGCGCCGATCGCCGCGCTGGCCGCGCTGACTGCGCTTGGGCTGCTTGAAACCATCGCGCCACTGCGTCGCGGCGCGCTCGAATATGGCGCCCTTGCGCTGGCGGCCCGCCGCATCGCGCCGCGGCTGCAGATGATCTCGGAGCCCCCCCACGCAACGCCGCCGACGGCGGCGGCGGCCGCTGCGGCGGGGCTGGCGTTCAACAATATCAGCTTCGCCTATGCGCCGACCCGCGCGCCGGTTCTATCGGGTTTGACGCTCGAGGCGCAGGCCGGCGAGATTATCGCCCTCGAAGGCGCGAGCGGCTCAGGCAAAAGCACGATCCTCGCGCTTGCGGCCCGCATCGCCGAACCGAGCGACGGATATATTCAACTCAACGGCGCGCCGCTGGCGGCCTGGCCAGAAGCCGCCCTGCGCCAAACAGTAGGCTACCTGCCGCAACGGTCCGAACTACTCGGAACAACCTTGGCGGACGCGCTTCGGCTCGGTGCGCCAGACGCGTCGGATGATGCGTTGTGGGAGGTTCTCAGAGCGGTGGAGATGGAGGAAGCGGCGCAGCGCGTCGGCGGGCTAGAGGCGCGGCTAGGCGCCGGCGCAGTAGGCTTTTCCGGTGGCGAGACCCGCCGCCTGGCGTTCGCCCGGCTTCTGCTTCGGCGCCCCAACATCGCGCTCCTCGATGAGCCGACCGAAGGCCTCGCCGCCGATCAGGCGGAGCGGGTTCTCACACAGGCTCTGCGCCATTTGGACGGCGCCGCGATCATCATCGCCAGCCACCGCGCCGAAGAGCGCGCGCTGGCGGACCGCGTTATCCGCCTGAGCTAGGGTCGAAACCCCTTCATCAGGCGTCGTCAGCGTTTGACGGGCTGCCGACGACCAGATTTATGAGTTCGCACCCCAGGCCGCCAGATTTAGGAAGTGGCGGCCCAGGCCGCCCCTCAGAAACCAGGGACGCGTTGTCGCGCGACCGCCAGCGCGCTTTCGACGCCCAACGTTTCGTGCGTTTCTGCCGCAGCTCGATTTGACCATGGTCAATCCAAACGCAATTCCGGGCCGATAACTTACGCCTATCGCAAGATTTGCTTCCTTCTGCGTGAATAAAAACGCGAAGCGCGAAGCTTGATATAAGGAGACTCCCATGGAGTTCGACGTCACGTCGCTATCGCGATTCCAGTTTGCGATGACCGCGATGTATCACTTCTTGTTTGTGCCCCTGACCCTCGGCCTTTCCATGCTCGTTGCGATTATGGAAACGGTTTACGTGATGACGGACAAGCCAATATGGCGCCAAATGACCAAGTTCTGGGGGACGCTGTTCGGCATCAACTTTGTCTTGGGCGTCGCCACCGGCCTGACAATGGAGTTTCAGTTCGGAATGAACTGGAGCTATTATAGCCATTACGTTGGCGATATCTTCGGCGCCCCACTCGCGATCGAAGGCCTGATGGCGTTCTTTCTGGAAGCGACCTTTGTCGGCCTGTTCTTCTTCGGGTGGGACAAGCTTTCAAAGCGCGCCCATTTGGCGACCGCGTGGGCGGTGGCGCTGGGCTCCAACTTCTCCGCGCTGTGGATCTTGATCGCAAATGGCTGGATGCAGTTCCCGGTCGGCGCTGTGTTCAATCCGGACACAATGCGGATGGAAATCGCCGATTTTGGCGCCGTGTTGATGAACCCGGTGGCGCAGGCGAAGTTTGTTCACACGGTTTCGGCCGGCTACGTCACCGCCGCCCTGTTCGTGATTGGCGTGTCGGCCTGGTACCTGCTGAAAGATCGGCATAGCGCCCTAGCCAAACGCTCGATCGCCGTCGCCGCCAGCTTCGGCCTGGCCGCGAGCCTTTCGGTCGTCGTGCTCGGCGATGAAAGCGGCTACTCCGCCTCTGAACATCAGAAAATGAAGCTCGCCGCCATGGAGGGCGCGTGGGAGACGGAGAAAGCGCCAGCAGGCTTCACGCTGCTCGGTTTCCCCGATCAAGAGGCGCGGAAGACCGAGAAAATCATTGAGATCCCAGCGGTTCTCGGGATCATCGCAACGCGGTCTTTGACTGAGAAAGTACCCGGAATCAAAGAGTTGGTGAAACGGGCGGAGACACGCATTCGCTCAGGACTGATCGCCTACAAGACCCTGAAAAAGATGCGGGCGGATCGCGCCGCCGGCAAAGAGATCAGCTCGGTCGACAAAGCAGTGTTCGACACGCATATGCCGAATCTCGGCTACGCGTTCCTGCTTGAACCGCACCTGAAGGACGCTGACGGCAAGGCGATCGACGTCACGAAAGCGTCGAAGGAGCAGATCGACAAAGCGGTGCCGAAAGCGGCTTGGGACACGGTGCCGCGGGTATCGCCGCTGTTCTGGTCCTTCCGCGCCATGGTCGCTCTTGGCTTCTACTTCATCCTGTTCACGGCCTTCTTCTTCTGGCGATCTTCCTTCAAGGGCGGCCAATTCAGCCGCACGGCGCTGCGGATTGCGGTGCTGTCGATCCCGCTGCCGTGGATCGCCTGCGAGCTGGGATGGTTCGTCGCCGAGTATGGCCGCCAGCCCTGGGCCATCGAAGGGCTGCTGCCGACCTTCAAAGCGGCCTCCAGCCTGACGGAAGCGGATCTGTGGGTCACGATCATCGGCTTTGTCGCGCTCTACACCGTGCTGCTGATCATCGAGATGCGCCTGATGGTGAAATATATCGGCATCGGCCCGTATCTGGATGACGCCTATGTCGAGGAGTGGGAACGCAAACGCGCCGCACAGCGCGCCGCGCTCAACCATTCCGGAGCCGGCCCGTCGCCTAGCGCGACCCCGGCCGAGTAGCCCCGCCATGCGCGCCGCCTCAGCCGCGGCGCGCCTCCCAATCGGCGCAATGCGCCATCAGACAATGGAATCAAGAGGCGAAAATGGTCCTCTACGAATTGTTCGACTATGAAGTGCTGCGCGTAGTGTGGTGGGTGCTGCTCGGCGTTCTGCTGATCGGCTTCGCCGCGACGGACGGCTTCGATATGGGCGTGGCGGCGCTGCTGCCCTTCGTCGCCAAAACGGATATCGAGCGGCGCGTCGCCATCAACAGCATCGCGCCAGTCTGGGAAGGCAACCAAGTTTGGTTCATCCTTGGCGGCGGCGCGATCTTCGCCGCCTGGCCGCCGCTGTATGCGGTCAGCTTCTCGGGCTTCTATCTGGCGATGTTCCTGGTCCTCGCCGCGATGATTTTGCGCCCGGTCGCCTTCAAATACCGCTCCAAACGCCCGGACGCCGGTTGGCGCAGCCGATGGGACTGGGCGCTATTTATCGGCGGCTTCGTTCCGGCGCTGATCTTCGGCGTTGCGCTGGGCAATGTGCTGCAAGGGGTGCCCTTCCGCCTAACGGACGAGCTGCGCCCGCTGTATGGCGACCCAAATTTCTCGCTTCTCGGCCTGCGGTTCTTGGACAACCTGATCCAGCTGCTTAACCCCTACGCTCTGCTCTGCGGCCTGCTTTCCGTCGCGATGCTGGCGATGCATGGCGGCGCTTGGCTGGGTTTGAAGGCCGGCGGCGTTGTCGCTGAGCGCGGCCGCGCCTATGGCTCGATCGCGGCGGCGGCCGTTATCGTCCTGTTCGCCGTATGCGGCGCGCTGTTGCCAGTGATGGTCGACGCGTACGCCTTCGCCGATCCTGCATCGGTAAAAGTCGATGGGCCGTCGAACCCGCTCTACTCCGCTGTGACCAAGGGCGGCGACGCCAGCTGGTTCGCCAATTACTCAAAATATCCCTGGATGCTCGCCGCGCCGGCGCTCGGGTTCCTCGGCGCGCTCGTCGCGTTCATCGGACTCCGCGCCGGATGGGAAGCCCCGACCTTTATCGCGTCCAAACTGTCGGTCTTCGGCGTCATCTCCACCGTCGGCGTGTCGATGTTCCCGTTCATTCTGCCAAGCTCGATCGATCCGAAATCGAGCCTGACCGTCTGGGACGCAAGCTCGAGCCATCAGACGCTGTTCATCATGCTCGTTTCGACCGTGATCTTCTTGCCCATCGTCCTGCTCTACACCGCCTGGGTCTACAAGGTGCTGTGGGGCAAGGTCGATGAGAAGGAGATCGAGGCGAACGGCGAGTCGCTGTACTAAGCGGCGTCCAGTACGGAAGGAAATGAAGAGATGTGGTACTTTGCTTGGATACTGGGCCTCGCCTTCGCCGCGCTGTTCGCAGTCGTCAACGCGCTGTGGCTGGAGCATCAGGAGGATGAGAAAGACCTGAAGGGCGAATAGCCGCGCAGGTTTTGATCAAGGCAAACCGTGCGGGCCGCCCTCAGCGGCCCGTTCGCATGTCACGCGCCGGCGTTAGAGCGTGCGCCGACAAGATTTAGGAGTTCGCACCCTAGAGGGGCGGATCGCCGCGCAGAAACGTTCGAAACGCGACAGCCTGCTCCCGCAGCCAGATCACCGGCCGCGCATCCAGCGGCAGCGCGCCCCGCCACAGGACCCGCGACCGAAAGGACGGGCCTGCGCCGATCACGGTTCTTGCGACGGCGAAGCCAAACAGCCGGACATCGCCGTCTTGCGCCGACAGAACCACCCCGCCCGCCTCCGCGATTTTAGCCTCAGCCGCCTGCGCGGCAAACCAAGGCGGGGTTACGATCAGCATTGCGCCATGGCTGGGCGGCCAGAAAATAACCGAAAAACAGAAACCGAGGCAGAGCCCGACTGCGGCCAAGGCCCGCCGATGCCGACGCGCCGCCTGCGCGCGAGCGACGGCAGCGGTGCGGGACCGTCGCGAACGGATGAACGCCCCCAAGCTCGGCGCTAAGCCGATTTGAGCGATCGCAATATGAACGGTTGCGGCGTAGGCGTGCAGGCGCATCGGACGGCGGCTCCGGCAAGAAGGGGGTCGCCGTCATCAAAGTCCGACTTGGTTAATGCTCTCTTTACAGTAGAATGCGCGACCGAAATGCGCGTTTTTGGTGCGAACTCGTCACAAACCGTGAAGAGTTCGCAAACCGTTTTCTCGAGGCGCATCTTCCCACCCACGCAGGCGGACGCCCCTGCCCTCTATTCCGCCGCCGCCGCGGCTGGCGCAACCGCCGCCGAAGGCGAGGCGAGCGGCCGGTCCCGCATCGCCATCCGCAACAGCGGCGGCGTCAGCAACAAGGTCAGCACCGCCGACAGCGAAAGACCGCCAACCACAACCGTTCCCAACCCGCGATAAAGTTCCGAGCCGGCGCCAGGGAAGAAGATCAGCGGCGCCATCCCAAAGACGCTTGTAAGCGTGGACATAAAGATTGGCCGCGTACGGTTGCGCACAGCCTCCCTAATCGCATCTCGCGCGGTCATGCCGTCTAAGCGCTGATGTTGCTGGGCCTGATCGACGATCAGGATCGCGTTGTTGACCACGATGCCGATCAGAATCACGAAACCGAGCATGGTCAGCATGTCCAATGGTTGCGGCGCGCCCGAAGCGTTCAACATCGCAAGGCCGGCGACCCCGCCCGCGCCCGCAACCGGCACAGTGATCAAAATCACCAACGGCAGCACGAAGCTCTCGAACAGAATCGCCATCACCAAATAGACAATCGCCAGCGCCAGCAGCAGGTTCCACTGCAGCGCCGCCCAAGTCTGGCTCAACTGATCCGCCGCGCCAGACATTGACATCGACACGCTCGCAGGCACGCCCTCTTTCTTCAGCGCGTCGATGACTTTGGTCTGCATCGTCTCCAACGCGGTTTCCAAAGGCACATAGGACGCAGGCGTGACCTGCAGCGTCACCGTCCGTCGGCGCTCCGTATGTCGGATCTGGGTCGGGCCGGCAGTGAGCTTCACCTCCGAAAGCGCCGCAACCGGCACGATCCGACCGCTCGGCGTCACGACCGGAAAGCCGCCGATATCCTGGGTCTTGACCTTTGCATCGCTCAGGGACGCAGCGCCCTTCAGCATCAAATCCAGCCGCTCCGCCCCCACCGTGATTTCCTCAACCCGAACCCCGTCATTGTAAGCGTCGATGGTCAGCGCCAGCGTTTCCGCCCCAATGCCGGCATCCGCCAGTCGCACACGGTCGGGCACCACGCGCAGTTCCGGCGCGCCGAGCGTCAACCCCGGCAGAGGGCGGAACTGGTGCCCCTTGGACCGCGGGAACAGGCCGACGACCTTGCCCGCCGCTCGCTGAGCAACCGCCAGGATCTCGCCGATATTGGGCCCGGTGATATCCAACTCGATTGAACGGCTGCCGCCAACGCCGCGGCCGAATATCGACGCCTGCCGCACAATCCCGAAGGTTCCTGGCTCGGAGAAAATCGCGGGCATTAACGCCCGGCCAATCTGCCCCGCGCGCGAAGGATCCGACGCGACGGCGCCAACGATGGTCGCGCCGTCAAAGGCGACGAAGAAGAAATGCTCCAGCGCCGGCGCGCCCGGTGTTGTGTCGACCAGCGGCGGCTGCGGCAGTCTGAAGGCCGGGTTGTCCGGCTCCGCGGCGATGGCCGCCTTTTTCAGCTCCTCGCCGCGCTTCCAGAGCGGACCGGCGACGCTTTCGACCCGACGCGCGATATCGAAGGTGGTGCCAAGATTGTAGCCGGCGGGCGGCGCCACAAAGCCAATGATCAGATTGCGATTGCCCTCGGGCAGATATTCGAGCTTTGGCAGGTACTTATACGCCCCCCAAACCGCCACGCCGCTAATGAGCGCAACCGCGATAACGCCCGCCCCGATGAACCGCGTCGTCAGCGCCGCATAGCCATTGATCAGCCAGCCGAACAGCCGGCCGAAATGATCAATGATCGGCAGAGGCAGCAGCTTCAGACCTTGTTCGCCAGCTCCAGGCTCTTGCTTACCGCGCAACAGCCGGCTGGAGAGCGCGGGAATCACCGTCACCGCGACGACCAAGGACAGCAACACTGACACCGAAATCGCCACCGCAATGTCACGGAACAGCTGCCCAGCCTCCAGCTGCATCACCAGGATCGGCACAAACACCAGCACGGTGGTCAGGGCCGAGACGAGGATAGCGCCCCACACCTGCTTCGCGCCTTGATAGGCGGCCTCCCCGCGGCTCAACCCCTTCTGCCGCAACCGATAGATGTTTTCGAGCACGACGATCGCCGCGTCGACAACCATGCCCACCGCAAACGCGATGCCCGCCAGCGAAATGACGTTCAGCGTTCGGCCGAGCGCCGCCATCGCCACAAAGGAAGCGACGATCGACACGGGGATAGCCAGCGAAACGACCAACGTCGCCGCGGGGGAGCGCAGGAAGATCAGCAACACGCCCGCAGCCAGCAAACCGCCATAGACGATGTTCTGCAGCACCAAATCAATCGCGCCGTTGATGTAGATCGTCTCATCATACACTTGCTCAAGTTGCAGCCCGGCGCGTGGAATCGGCCCCGCCTTCAACTCCGCAACCGCAACCCGCGCGCCCTTCATGATTTCGATCACATTGGCGCCGGTCTCGCGCACGATGTTGATCGCGATTGCAGGCCGGCCTTTATGGCGAATGCGCGCCCGCGGTTCTTTATATCCGAACTTCACCTCCGCGATGTCGCGCAGGAACACGCGCCCCGTCGCCCCTGTGGCGCCGGCGACGCCGCTGCGGATCACCACTTCCTTCAGCTTCTCGACCGTGTTGAGGCGCCCCTCCGCCCGCACGATGTAGCGCCGCTTGCCTTCCTCCACGTCGCCCGCTGAGACCGAGACGCTCTCGCGCCGCAACGCCGTCAGCAGCTCCGGGACAGTCAGACGATAGGCCGCCAGGCGCGCCGGATTGAAGATGATCTCCAACTGCCGCTCGACGCCGCCATAGACATTGACCGCGCCAACGCCGTCGACCCGCTCCAAACGCTCCTTGATCACATCCTCTGCGAAGTCGCCATAGCGCTCGATTGACTTGCCGGCGCGCTCTCCCGCAGTCAGGATAAACCAGGCCGAAGGCGTATCTTCGGAGCCGGACCCGTCGATTACCGGCTCGCCGGCCTCGGACGGATAGCTGCCGACGCGGTCCAACCGGTTGGAAACCAGCAGGAGCGATCGGCTCATATCCGTGCCGACCGCGAATTCCAGCGTGATTGAGCCGCGACCGGTCTGGGACGACGAAATCATCCGAACCAACCCGTCGAGCCCTTTGAATTGCTCTTCCTGCGGGTTGACGATTTCCCGCTCAATCTCCGCAGGCGCGGCGCCGGGCCAGCTCGTCGTCACCACAACCACGGGCTTGCGCACTTCCGGCGCCAGCTGGATCGGGATCTGCGTCAGCGCCAGCGCGCCGAACAGCACCGCCATAAGAACGATCGCAATAACTGCGATTGGCCGCTCGATTGAAGTACGGATCGGATCCATTACAAACGTCCTTTATGCGTCCGCGCCACGCCGGGCGCTCGGCCGCTCCGCGCCGCCGGCGCCTGTTAGCTCCGGTCGCTTTTCTTGGGCTTCGCCGGCGTCGCGCCTTTGCGCGTCGGCGCAATCGGCTGGTTCGGGCGCAACCCTTCATTGCCGCGCACCACCACCAGCTCGCCGGCCTTGAGACCGGTTACAATCTCGATACGGTCCCCGTCCGCCACACCGAGCGTCACAGGCCGCGGGGCGGCTTTACCGTCAGCCGCGACAAAGACCATCCAGCCATCGCGGAACTGCACCAAAGCATCCTTCGGCGCGAGGACGGCCGTGCGCGGCGCGCTGACCGGCGCCATAACGGTAACGGACGCGCCCGGCACCAGCAGTGTTGGGTCGAGGCCCGCCGCGTCGAGCGAAATCCGAACCGGACGGGTGCGGGTCTGAGCCGCCTCAACCGGCACAACAGCGCGAACGACGCCGGGCGCCGTAACGGTTCCCAGCTGTATGACCAACTTTACCCCCGGCCGTAAGCCGCCGATCCGCTCGACCGGCGCGTCGACCAACACTTCCAGATCATTCAGGCTGACAATGCGGGCGACCGCGGTTCCTACCGCGATATACTGACCCGGCTGCGCCAGCCGAGAGGTTACAACACCGCGAAAAGGCGCGCGAATGACCGCAAGCCGTAGGAAATATTCCGCCCGCGCCAAGCTCGCCTTGGCGCTCGCCAGCCGAGCCGCCGCCTCAGCTTCGGTGCTTGCCGCCTCAGCCGCCGCGTGGCCGAGATCTTCGACTCGCGCCGCCGAGAAGGCTGCAGAGCGCCGCAGCGCCTCGGCCCGGCGAAGATCGTCCGCCGCCCGCGCGCGTTTAGCTTTCGCGACCGCCAGCCCGGCTTCCGCCACCGTCACCGCCGCCGCAGCGACATTTCGATCAATCTTGTAGGACTCGTCGTCAATCCGGACGATCACGGCGCCCTTCTCAACGATATCCCCGACCTTAAACGCCGCCTTCACCACGACGCCTGCTGCGCGTGTCGCCACGGCGCTGTCGACCGTCGCCACCAACGAGCCAATAATCGGCGCTTCCTCGCGGATTTCCTTTTTGACCACCTCATCGACAAGGACCCCGGTCGGCCCCCGCTGCGCCTTCGCGGCCTCATGCCCCCCAAACACCCCGGCCCAGAACGCCGCCACAGCCATGATGAGCGCCGGCGCGCGAAACCGCGTCCGTTCGACCCTTACGAAAACAGACATATCCACTTCCCTTCCCGGCAGCGACAAACGCGCAATCCATTGCCGCTACGGCGCAAATTCGCCAGTCCGTCGCAGCAGGCGACAAAAAATTACATCTTCAGAAGCGGCGTTTGCGAACCGACACAGCGTCATATTAGCTGAGAGCCCTCAAAAACAGGTATGTACTGTGAACAGACGCGGCGGCTAGATCACAGCCTTGATATGTGGGCTAACGCCCCCAAGGCGCAGGAACAATTTCGTGAGCAACCGCGGCGCCACAGTTTGCGACGCAGCAAGACCAACCGGCAGGGAGGAGCCCATGGCCGCAGCCGATAAGATTTGGACCTATTTCGAAGGTAAGTGGATTGAAGGCGACGCGGCCGTCATCCGCGCAGCCGATCACGGCGCTTGGCTGGGGACCCTGGTTTTTGACGGCGCCCGCGCCTTCGAGGGCGTCACCCCAGATCTTGAAGCCCACTGCACTCGCGTCAACGCCTCCGCTCGGGCGATGGGCATGAAACCGACCCTGACCGCCGAGGAAATGATCGCGATTACGCATCAGGGGCTGGCGAAGATTGGATCCGACTGCGCCGTCTATATTCGCCCAATGTATTGGTCGCGCGATCCTGCGCCAGGCCTTATTCCGCCGGATCCAGACTCAACCGCCTTCTGTATGTGCCTTGAAGCGCTGGCGATGCCCGCGTCGGACGCCACGCTGAGGCTGGCCTCCACCCGCTATCGCCGACCGCAACTTGAGAACGCCGTCGTGAATGCGAAAGCCGCGTGCCTCTATCCCAATAACGCGCGCATGATCCGTGAGGCCCGAGCGCAAGGCTTCGACAACGCCATCGTGCTCGATGCTTTGGGCAATGTCGCGGAAACCGGAACCAGCAATCTGTTTATGGTTCGCGATGGCGAAACCCTGACGCCGATCGCGAATGGCTGCTTCCTCGCTGGCGTCACCCGCGCCCGCATCATGTCGCTCCTGCAGCAAGCCGGGCGACCGGTGCGCGAAGCCGTGCTGACCATGGAAGATTTTCGAGGCGCAGACGAAGTGTTCGCAACTGGCAACTACAGCAAAGTTACGCCGGTTACCGCGATCAACGATACGCATTTTGCGCCTGGCCCAATCGCCGCGGAGGCCCGACGGCTCTATTGGGAGTGGGCGCGCCAGTGAGCGGCGACGCGCCCGAAGATCATGACGCCGGCCCGAGCGCAAGCCGACATTATGCGCTTGGGGCCTGCCTCTGCCTGGTCAGCATGCTGTTGAGCGCGAAAATCGCCCATGCGTGCGCGCTCGGGCTTGGCTTTGACGGCGCCGCGACGCCTGTCCGCCTCGCCGTGCTACTGATCGGCCTCGCCGCAGCGGCGCCCGCCCTCGCGCTTCTGACGCCGCTGCTGCATCAGCGTTCCGTCTTTTTCTTGCTCAGCCCCAACCGCCGGTTCAGCGCCCGAAATCTCGGCGCCGGCGCCGGCGCCGCCGCGCTGCTCGCACTGCTCACGGTCGCCCTCGGGGTCGCCGCTGACGCGTTTTTTTGGGCCGCATGGCCTCCGCCCGCGATCATCGCATTTTTCATCCCCTTGATCGCACTGCAAGCGACCGCCGAAGAGCTGCTGTTCCGCGGCTACCTGCTTCATGCAAGCGCGCCCTTGCGCCGCTACGGCTCGATCGCGTTGGCCGCCCCGTCGGTTCTGCTGTTCAGCCTGCTCCACTATACGCCAGGCGGCGGATGGGCGCCCTTGGCCGCGCCGTTTATCTTCGCCATTGGGGCGACGGCGATCACCTTGCGCAGCGGCGGTCTTTCGGCGGCGATCGGCTTTCATGTGATCTACAATTGGTTCGCGCTGTTGGTTCTCGGGGGCGACGGGCCGGCGCCAGGGCTTGGACCGCTGTCTTGGCGGAACGAAGCGCCGCCCCTGGCGCTCGCGCTCACGGGGATCGGCCTGCTTGCTGTTGCGCTGGCGGCCCTTTGGCGACTGATACGGCCTGAAGGAGCGCGAAGATGATCGAACGGCCGACCAAACACTCCGTCACCCTGCGGGGACACCGGACCAGCGTGTCGCTGGAGCCTTCCTTCTGGGAGGCGTTGAAGGCGCTTGCGCAGACGGAAGGCCGATCATTGGATGCATTGGTCGCAGAGATTGACGCCGAACGAGCCGCTGCGGACCCGACAGTCTCCCTTGCAAGCGTGTTGCGAGTGCGCCTTCTCTCCGAAGCGCGCCGAGGCCGGATCTAGAGTGATTTCAAATCGAATGCGCGCATTCGATGACTCGGAAATCGCGACAACTCAAAGAGATAGAGCATTTTCATGACCGCAATTGTTTCGAAAATGCTCTAGGGCGCGAACTCATAAATCTGGCGGCCTAGAGGCCGTCCGTCGAAATCCGCTCCGTCGTCTTAATGCCGGCGCAGTCCACAACCGCCAGCTGCTCAAGCTCGCATGAACCTTCCAGTTTGCGCCGCAATCGCAGCTCCACCGATCCGCTCTTGAAAAAACTCTCCGGCGCCGTGACGCGAACGGCGCAGAAGCTGCGCGCCCGCCGCAATGTGCGCTCGATCGTCTCTTCTAACGCCTCGGCGTGCTCCGCGCGGATCAGCGCGCCGCCGGACCGCTCCGCCAACGCCTCCAACGTCTTATGGCCCCGATCTTCCCCGATTTGGATGACGTACACCGGCGCGCCAGCGGCTTTGGCGCTATCGCCCAGCTTGATCGCCGCTTCTTTCTCCAGCCGCCCCGCCTCGGTCGCATCAACCAACAGCAAAATGACCGACTCGCCCACTTCAAACGGCGCTTTCGGACGCCCCTTAATGACTGCGTTGACGCCGGAGGCTAAATCCCCCCGCAGCGTGCCGGCGTTGAGCGCTTCGATCTCAAGTTTAAGATAGCGCAGGAAGGACAAGGTCTGAGGCGTCGAACGAATATCAAATAACCGATCCGCCATACCGTCGCCAAAGGACTGCTCCGCCCAAGGCTCCCGCAGCGGCGAGCCGCCGATCAGATACATCGAGAGAAACAGCTTGTCCTGATCCGACCGCGCGCCGGCGCGCGCCGCCCCAGCCAGCCGCGTCAACATTTGATAGATCGCGTCCGCCCGCCGCATGGCTCCGCTCGCCGCTTTGTCGCGCGGCATCTCGGCGGCCAGGGCGCCGGAGACATGCACGACAGTCGTGACATGCAGCGCCAAAGCAGGGTCGAAATAACATTCAATCGACCCAGCCTTGCCAATCGCGGCGCCGTCTTTGTCTCGCCAGGAGACTTCAAGATCGCGCTCGCTCAAGCTCTGATCGGGGCACAGCCGTTGAGCGGCGGCGCCGAGCGCCGAGAAGCACACAAAGGCGCTGCGGCTCGCCTCAGGCCTGCTGGGGCTTGCCGGCGCCGAATCCATATTTTTCGCGGCGGGCAAGGCGCTCGCGGTTTCCACTTTGGCGCTTTCCGGCGCGTCGGCTTTCGGCGCGCTCGGATCTGCGACAGCGCTTGGCGGCAAGGGCGCCGGCGCCTTTGGCGCTTCGACCGACTTGCCGCGATCATCGCGGGAGTCCGTTTTTCGCGCTTCGTCCGCGCCTTTCGCCACCGCCGGCGCGGCCACATCCTTCGGCGCTTCGCCCGGCCGCGCCGGATCGCCTGGCGCGGTGTCGAAACTCGGCGTCGACAGGTCCTTTGTTTTCGGCGCCGCGCTCTCTTTCGGCGCGTCGGCGGCGGCCAACGGCGTTACGCCCTCCGCGGCTGCGCGCGCATCCGCCGCCAGCGCCGCATCTGTCGCCTCGGGCGCTTTGGGATCCACCGCCCAGCTGGGCGCCCCCACCACCTTCGGCGGCGTAAAGGGGCAGTGCGCCGGCTTTTCCGCCGTACCGCCGAACGTTGCATATGCGCAGTCAAACCATTCCGGCGGCGTGGTGAGATCCGTCACCGCCAGGCGAAACCGCCGATCCTCGCGCGCGCTGGTCTGTGAGGCGACAACGCCCAGCGCGCCGAACACAACCAATGTCAACACAGCTACGGCCAGGATCGGCATAAAGGGCCCCACCGGCGCGGCGCCGCGATGCACGAGAACAAGCAACATCGCGCCGAAACCTACGCCGGCCGCCACGGTCCAGAACACCCAGAAACCGCGGACCCCGTAATACTGCGCGCTCAAAAAACCGCCCAGCAGCATCAAAGCCAGTCCGAGCAACCCGATTGACACGCCGCCCAACCCGGCTGCGGCCAGCAAACCATAAAACGCAATCGCGCCGACCGCCCCCAGAGCCGCCGCAGCGATCGCCGCCGCCAAGCTGACGGAAACGTTGATGGCGCCCATCCATAGCAACGCGGCGAATAGGCCGAACAGTACGAGGGCGGCGAAACCCGCGAAATCCCGCGCGATCTCCACGGCGTTCATCAAACTCATGCCTGCTGCTCTCACTCTGTGTCGGCGCGCGCGGCGCCGTTTGTTATTTGGTTGTTATTTGGGCGCTTTCGTCGGCGTTGGGACGGGCGCCGCGCTCATGCTTTCCAGATACGCCACTAAGTCTTCGACCTCTTGCGGGGTCAGCAGCGGATCAACGCGCTTAGGCGTGTCGCCCGGGCGGCGAGCGCTCTGTGGCGATAGGCTGTAATAGGCCGGCATCTTGGCCCCCTCCTTCAAAGCGCGCGGATTTATGATCCATAGGCGGATCGCGCCGCTCGCGAGGCGTGCGCCGACGTCATGCAACGCTGGTCCCGCCAAACTTTCGCGCTCCGCCTTCACGCCTGGGACCCAATGGCATCGCGCGCACCCGCCGACCTCCGGATTGAAGAACGTGGCCTTCCCCCGCTCCGCATCCGCCGGCTTGGTCGTCAAAGGTTCCGGCGCGCTCACCCCGTCGACAATCACGTAGGAGAGCACCGGGATGCGGTCGCCGCCTGTCGCCGGCGTCTCCTGCGCAAGGGACGGCGCCGCAAGCGCCGCGAAGCCGCACAGCAGAGCGGCGCGCAGAGCGAAATGGGAAGCTAAGATCATGCTCTCCTCAATATTGATCGCGCGCTCTAAATCAGATTCACGTGGTACGCGATATGACCGACCGGCGCAGCAGACGCAATCTTCACAGCGCCGCGATGATTTCAGGAGAATCGAAAGTGACCGCTGAGACGCCTCCGCACGCCGACGCTGAACTTGACGCTCGTGGTCTGCTTTGCCCGCTTCCGGTGCTGAAAGCGCGCAAACGGCTGAGCGCCCTTCCGGCGGGATCGGTTCTGAAAGTTACTGCTGACGACCCCGCCGCCATCATCGACATGCCCCACTACTGCGCCGAAGCCGGCCACAGCTTGTTGCGTCAGGCGGAAGGGCCGGGCGACGGGGAGCTGCTTTTCTGGATCGAAAAAGCATAGGCGCAGCGCGCCGCAGGATCCGCGCCCCGTCCCCTCACTGCCGGCTGGCGTAGATCAGCAGCCGCTCAGGCCCCGAGGCGAGCGCCTCGATCGGCCAGCAGGTCGCCAGAACAAGCTCATCCGGCCCGCTATGGCGGATCGGCAAGGTTGTGATCCGCGAATCAACCACGATCCGACGCGTGACGCGATAGCGGATCGTCTCGCCGTTCAGAGGCGTCGCTTCGATCACATCTCCCAGCTTCACATGCTCCAACAGAGCAAAACCGCCATCTCTGTGCCCGGCGGCCGCCGTCAGACCGGGCGCGCCGATTGAAGCCGAACCGCGTAGATGGCCCACGCCCCAGGCGAGCGCTTCGCCGCTGGCGCTATCAAGAACAATCCGGCTCTCGCCCAATCGCGGAAAGCGCAGCCGCCCGATCGGCGACAAATCCGCCGACGGCCAGGGCCGCCATCTCGCCGGATCCGCTTGCGCCGCAGCCGGCGCAACCCGGCGGGCCTCAAACGTTCGATCCAGCAGCAGCCGCCCCAAGGCGGCTTTCGCCGGCATCCAAAGCGCCGCGCCTGTGAGCCAGGCTCCAACGCCAATCATCAACGCAGCGCCGAGCCGGACAGCCCGCCGCCGCCAATTGCGCCGACTTTCGCTCACGCTGCGCTCGACCGACGCGTCACGCGCCACAACACCAGGCCGAATAGGAGAAGAGCCAGGCCGGCCAGCCCCCGCAGCATCCAATCCGCGCCCGTGTCCGGAATCGCCAGGCCCTTGGCCTTCGCCGCCGCTTTCGCCGCTCTCGCCGCCTCACGCGCTTTCGCAGCGGCGGTCAGGCGCGTCAGCGCCGTCTTCTGCAACAGCGCCGGAGCATCCTCGCCCGCCTCAACCGGCGCTTCTTTGCTTTCGAAGAAAATCTCCGGATCCCAGCCCGCCGGCAGGTTCAAGGGCACATCCTTGCGCACCGCTTTTTCATCCGCCGGCCGCGTGCGCTTTACGTCCACAGCCACCAGCGAGGTCAAGCGGCTGACAATGCCGAAATCGAGCGCGGTCTTCAGAATGTCGGCGTCGATCTTCTCCTGATCCTTCGCGGTGACGTCCGGCGACAGCCGCAACGCCTCCAGATCGCGGATCGTCTCGCGCGCCCAGAGTTTCGAGACGCCGGGGCGTTTGCGCGCGTCGCTCAACGGCAGCTCCATCTCCCATTTCGCATCGCCGCGCAGGCCGGTGAAGCGCAGCGTATCGGCTTCCACGCCCGCAGGCAGCCGCACGGTGGCGACAACAGGATCGCCCGCATAGAGATCTGGGGCTGGGGTCGGGCTGATTTGCGCGTTGGCGACAGGGCGGCCGTCCTTCAAGGCGGTGATCGTCATGTCGACGACAGCCGGCGTCTCAATTTTAGTAAACAGCGTCTCCATCCGTTCGCGGACTTCCTTGAGATCGCCGATAAACACATGCGCCCCGCGGCCCGCGCGGGCGGCGGCGGTCATGAAGTAGCTGTTCGGAGCGGACCCGATGCCGACAGTGAACAGGCGGTTGCGGCCTAATTCTTTGCTGATCAGCTTCAACATCTGGCGCTCATTGCCCACCGCGCCGTCGGTAAGGAAGACGACTTGGCGCACGCGGCCGTCCGCGGCGCCAGACGCGTCTTTCAAGGCGACTTCCAGCGCCGGCAGCATCTCCGTGCCGCCCGTCGCCTGCAGGGCCCGAACCGATTCGACCGCCCGAGCAATATTCTCAGGGGTCGCCGGAACCGGGTTTTCCTCAAACACCGCGAACTTGTCATTGAATATAATGATGTTGAAAGTGTCGTCAGGCGACAGTCGTTTCAGCGCCATCTCCAGCCCGGCGCGCGCTTGCGTAATGCTCTCGCCGCCCATGGAGCCCGACACGTCCTGCACGAAGATCACTTCCCGCGGACGGCGGGTGTCGCCGATTGCGGCGGCGTCTGGCGGGGTCAACATCGCCACATAGTGGCTCTCCCCATCACGCTCCTCGGTGAACGCCGCCGCATACGGATCCGAGAATTTGGCCGGCCGCCAAGAAAGAAAGAAGTCGCGATCCGCTTTAATCGGGCCCGTCAGCGTCACGCGCGCCGCCTTCACGCCGCGCGGCTCAATCTTAACCTGACCGCCATGATACAAGCTTTTGATCCGCCCCAGGGGGAAACCGGCTTCGATATCCACGACGATGTCGACCGGATTGCGCAACGTCCCTTTTTCTTCGGAGCGCGGATCGACCACCGGCGGCGTAATCCGCTCCCGATCCGGCACGGGATCGGCCTTCGCCTCATACCAACCTTCGGGCCCAAATTTCACCAGCTGAACCGGCGTCGGCTTTGGCGAATAGCGCGGGGCGACGACCAGCGGCAATCGCAGACCAAACGCGCCTTCCCGCGGGGCCAGCGTTTCCTGATACTCGATCTGCACCACCACAACCGCGCCCGGAGCGATGTTCGCGACCGACGTTGTGAACATGTTCGGCCGCTCTTGCTCCACCAACGAGGCGACTTTGCCTTCGGCTTTGGCCTCCTCGTAGATCTTTTTCGCCTCTTTGCGCTCTTCGATCTTTCCCTCAATCCAACGGTCGCCGACGCGCATTTTCAGCGTATCGACCGCGGCGCCCTCCGGCATGGGAAAGACATACTTGCCCTCCACGAACACCTTGGCGACGTTCCGAAATTTCTGTGTAACAACAATCCGCGCGATCGGTCCCGAAACATCGGCTTTGATGCTGGTGTCAAGCGCCGGGGCGGGGACGTACCAGCCGAACTTGTCGGTCTTCAGCAGCAGCGCGCCGTGATTCACCTGCTCGAGCGTCACCAGCCCCTCAGCGGCGAGCTTAGAGGCGTCAGCGGCGCGCGCGGGGGTTTGCGCCTGCGCAGCGCTCGGCGGCGCAATAATCGCCCCAGCGAGCAGGGATAGCGAAACCAGCGGCGCGGCGGAGCGCCTCAATGCTGTCCGAATTCGGCGTCCAATCATCGCGAAATCTTTCCCCGTGCACGATTTCAATAAAGTTGCGCGTGATCGTCGCGCTCAACTGCGGCTGAAAGAAGTCAAGCCTGCGAAGAATGAGGGCGACGGCCCCAACTTTGCATGAGAGCCCCAACTTTGCATGAGGCTTTGATTCGACGGCTCAACCGGCTGCTTAAAGAATGCGCGAATTCCATTGACAGGCTGTAAGTCGACGCCCACAGCAAACGAATTTGTTGCCTGAAAACGGCCCACCCACCGCGGTTCTCAACTGGAAACAGGATGAGATTGACGCGCCGATCTCAATAATCGCACCTGTATTGGACGCTGAAACGCTTTGCGGCGGGGCAGCCGCAGAACTGTGGATCTAGAGGCGAATACGCCCGTTGGGAGGAGACTATGCGCTCGGAATGCTCACCGCTCGTCCCCGCGGCTGCGCGTGCGCTCGGCGAAGATCCATCCCGGCAACCTCCGGTTTATGTCATCAACCTAGACCGTCGGCCAGATCGACTCGCGCAAATCTCCACAGGGATGACGAAGCTCGGGGTGGCTTTTCAACGGATCGCCGCGATTGATGCGGAAGCGCCGCCGACGGCGGAGATCGCGCGCCGTTTTCCGCGGGTTGGCCCGCTCGGCGCCCTGGGGCTCGGCGACAAATGCTGCACGCTGAGTCATTTCAAGGCCTGGCGCAACCTTGCGGAAAGCGGCGCGCCTTGGGGCGTGGTGCTGGAGGACGATGCGCGCCTCGCCGCCGACTTCAGCGCGCTGCTCACCCCGGCGCCGTGGATGCCGAAGCAGTACGGGCTGGTGCGGCTGGAGGCGAGCACGAACCCCGACGCGGTCGTCCTGCTCGGCCCGGCCGCCGGACATGCGCCGGGCGGCAGGCCGCTGCATCCGCTATTGTCGCGCCACTCCGGCGGCGGCGGCTATGCTTTAACGCGCGACACCGCGAACTGGCTGCTTGGGCAAGTTGAAACTGTCGACGTCCCAGTCGATCACTTGCTGTTTAATCCAAATATCTCGCGTCTGTGCCGGCGCTTGCGGCCGCTGCAGATGGACCCAGGCGTCGTTGAACAGCAGCGCGTGGCGTTCAAGGGCGACACGCTGCCCTTTCGGCGGGTCGTCCGCCCTTCCGGCCTCGCCTATTGGCGGCGTGAGACAATCCGCGGCTACTACGAGATAAGCCGCATTCATATACAATGCATTCAATATCTAGTAGGCAAGGCCCGTCTTCGCAATGTTCCCTTCGTCGACCGCTACGCGGCGCCCGCCCCCCTGCGCGCTTGACAGGCCGCCCCGCCGTCGCCAATCGCTGCACTAACGCGCAGCACGCCAATGGCCAACGGGGGAACCGATGAACGCTCCGGAGCAAAATAAGCAAAAAGCCGACGCCGACGGCGGCTGGCGCAACGCCGAAAATTTTCGCCAAGGCGAACGTTACGGCGCGCCGAATGAAACGACCAACGGTCAGCCGCAGCGCGCATCGCTGAAACCCGTGATCCTGGGCGGCTTCGCGATGCTGGCGACAACGGCGCTGCTCAGCCTGCTGCGCGTACCACCGCTGTTCGCGTTCGTCGGCGGGGCTGTCGTGTTTCTCGGCGTTGTCTATCTGACCCGCAAAGACGGCGACGCGCCCGCGCGAAAGGTCTCTGACGCCGCTGGCGCAAACGCAGCGGCCGTTCAGGAAAAACTGGACCGCGCCGAGGCGGAGCTCGCCGCGATCGATACGACGCGCCAGCAGCTTCCGGGCGAGATCACCCGAGACTTGGGGGAGATGACGAGCGCCGCGCGCAAAGTGCTTGATCAAATCGCGAAGGACCCGCTCGATCTTGACCGGGCGCGGAAGTTCTTGATCGCCTACATTCCCTCTGCGCGCAAAGCGGTGGAAAAATTTGCCGCGCTTGGCGTTCGCGATCCGGAATTGGACGCCCGATTCAGAAGCTTGGTCGCAGAAATGACTGAAACCTGTCGTCGTCAGGAGGAAACGCTTCGCTCAGACGACGTTTTCGATCTAGAAGTTGAAATGGACACGCTTTCGGAGCGTTTACGCGCCGAGACTTAAGGCTTTCGCCTCCGGTTATAGAACCAGCGCCGATGGGAGAACTCCAAATGACCGACGCAACCGAACAGTCCAAAAACGAAGAGAAACTGCTCGCCAAAGCCTCAACGCAGGCGCTTGAAGCGATGCAGGTCACGACTTCAACGCTGAAAGATCCCGGCACGGCCTTAATCGCGCTTGACGAAGCCGATGCGAAGCAACGCGCGGAAATCGCCCGGCGCGCGGCTGAAATCGACATCACAAGCACGCAGTCGATCGTCAAGTTCGGCTCCAAGGCGCAAGAAGATCTGGTCGCCGTCTCGGATCAGATGCTGGAAGGCGTCCGCAATAAAGATGTCGGCCCTGCTGGCGACGCGCTGCGTAAGATGGTCACCACCATTCGCGGCTTCGAAGTTGACGCGTTTGACGATGGCAAAGGCGGCATTTGGGACTGGTTTGCGTCGCTGTTCAGCTCGGCGGTCGATTTCCAGGAGCGCTTCAACACCGTCAAAGGCCAGATCGACCGGGTGACGGACGAGCTGCTGGAGCATGAAACGGTTCTGTTGCGCGATATTAAGTCGCTCGACAAGCTGTATGAGAAGTCGGTCGAGTATTATGACGAGCTCGCGCTGTACATCGCGGCGGGCGCGATGAAATTGGTTGAGCTGGACGGCACGGTCATCCCGGCGAAAGAAGCTGAAGTTCAGGCCGCGTCCGAAAGCGACCAGATGAAGAAGTCGCAGGAGCTGCGCGACCTTCGTCAGGCGCGCGATGATCTGGAGCGGCGGGTCCACGACCTAAAGCTCACCCGCCAGGTGACAATGCAATCCCTGCCGTCGATCCGGCTGGTGCAAGAGAATGACAAAGGCCTGGTCGCAAAAATCAACTCGACCATCGTCAACACCGTGCCGCTGTGGCGCACGCAGCTGGCGCAGGCGATCGCAATCCAAAATGCGCGCGAAGCCGCCGGCGACATCAAAGCGGCGACCGATCTGACCGATGACCTGCTGCGTAAAAATGCGGACACGCTGCGGGAAACCAATCGCGAAGTGCGGGAGCAAATGGAGCGCGGCGTTGTCGATATCGAAGCGCTGAAGCATTCGCACAGCCAACTGATCGCCACCATCGAAGAGACCCTGCAAATCGCCGAGGAAGGCAAAGCCAAGCGCGCCGTGGCGGAGCAGGAAATGATCAAGATGGAGGCGGAGCTGCGCACCAAGCTGGCGGCGGCCACTGCGAGCAAAGCGGCGCAGGACGCTAGCGCCGCAATCGAAGGTAAAAAGTGAGCCGCTCCTGCGGCGAACCGCCGGCCCGCATGGGCCGGCTCCCTTCACTGATCCGACGCGCGCCGCGCCATCGGCGCGGCGTTGGCGGCCTTCGGCGCATCGGCGCCGTCGGCGTTGCCCTTGCTGCGGCGGCGCTGCTGAATGGCTGCATCTCCCCCCCATCGAGCCAAGCTGAATCCTATCGGCGCTACGCAACGCTGATGCAGGAGAGCGGGCGCTTCCGCACCGAGGCCGCGCCCGCGGACGCGCCCTATAGCGCGGCGGATCTCCTGCGCAATTTCGGCTTGGTGATCTTCAAACCCGAGGCGCAGCTGGAACGCTTCTATCGGTATTCCCCGTCCGCCATTCGGCTTTCACGCTGGGAACGTCCGGTGCGGTATGCACTGATCGGCGACGGCGTCACCCACGCCGATCGACGGACGGTGGACGCCATCACCAGCCGACTTGCGGACCTCACCCAGCGCGCGTTTCTGCCGACTTCGGGAGCCGACGCAAATCTGAAAATCTTCATCGTTTCGGAACTGGCGCGCGAAGCGTTGGCCCGGCGGGTCAAGGGGCGCTCGACTTTTCGCGGCTCGATCACCGAAGCTTGGATCAACACGCTTAATCCGCCCTGCTTCGCCCTGTTCGAGACCACTGCGCGCGAAGGCGGCGAAATCACCCGCGCTGCGATCTTTATCAAAGCAGAGCTTGAGCCCCCCTTGCGCGAAGCATGCCTGCTCGAAGAAATCACCCAGAGCATGGGCCCGACCTTCGACCACGCCAGCGTTCGCCCCTCGATCTTCAATGACGATCAGGAGTTCATCGCCCTGACCCGTCATGACGAGGACTTAATCAAGCTGCTATATCATCCACGATTGAAACCAGGGATGACCCGCGACGAAGCGATGGCGATTGCGCGCGAGATCATCTCTGACGAACGGTTCCGCGCCCGGTTGGGCGCGCGCTTCTGAGGACGGCATGAGTCTATTTGACGCTATTTTCGGACAGTTCATCGACGTCATCGGCTGGACCGGCGACGCGTCGGACACGCTCGTCTGGCGATTTGAGCGGCACAATAACGAAATCAAGCACGGCGCGAAGCTGACTGTGCGCGAAGGCCAGGCGGCGGTGTTCGTCCATGAAGGGCAGATCGCGGACGTGTTTCCGCCGGGGCTGTACAAGCTCAAGACATCCAACCTGCCGATCCTCTCCACGTTGCAGCATTGGGATCATGGTTTCGAAAGCCCCTTCAAGTCAGAGGTGTATTTCGTCTCAACCCGACGATTTACGGACCTGAAATGGGGCACCAAAAACCCGATCATGCTGCGCGATCCGGAGTTCGGCCCAACGCGCCTGCGCGCTTTCGGCTCCTATGCGATGCGCGTGACCGAGCCCGGCGTTTTCATGCGCGAGATCGTCGGGGTGGACGACCAATTCACGACCCACGAAATCTCCGCGCAGCTGCGTAACATCATTGTCTCGCGTTTCTCCAACGCGCTTGCGACCAGCCGCATCGCGGCGCTCGATCTCGCGGGCAACCTGGATGATCTGGGCGAGTTCGTCCGCTCGCGCATCCAGCCGGAAATGGACGCCTATGGCGTTGAGATCACCAAGCTGCTGGTCGAAAATATTTCGCTGCCGCCCGAGGTTGAGAAAGCGCTGGATCGACGCACCAGCATGGGCGTCGTCGGCGATCTGAAGAAATACGCGCAGTTCCAGGCCGCCGAAGCGTTGCGGGCCGGCGCCGAAGCGCCCGGCGGACTTGCGGGCGCAGGTCTGGGCGCCGGGCTGGGCGCCGCCGCCGGCCTCGCCGTCGCCCAAGGCGCGGCGCAGCTGTTTCAACCCAATCTTGGCCAGCCCGCCCCAACGCCAGCCCCGGCGCCAGCAGCCCCGCCGCCGCCGCCAGCGCCGCCAGCGCAATGGCACGTCGCGATGGGCGGCGCTGCGCGCGGGCCGTTTGACGCCGCGCAACTCAGCGCATTGATCGCGTCCGGCGCGCTCAGCGCCGAAACGCTGATGTGGCGCGCCGGTATGGAGGGCTGGCGCAACGCGGGCGACATCGAGGCGTTGGCGCCGCTATTTGGCGCGCGCCCCCCTGCGCCGCCGCCATTGCCGCCGAGCGCGTGAGCGAGCTGGAGCTGAAAGATCCTGAGCAGAAGCTCAGGATCGAGCCGACCGCCCCGATTGAAGATTATCCATGCCCGCAATGCGGCGCAGCGCTGCGGTTTGATCCGCAAGCGCAAGCGCTTGGCTGCGGCCATTGCGGCTATTCCCGCGCGATTGACCCAGACGCTGACGCCAGGCTGATCGAGCAGGACTACGCCCAAGCGGTTCGACGCACCGCTCTGGCCGCGGAGACGGAGGAGGTTCGCGCCCTTTCCTGCGAGAGCTGCGGCGCATCGACCACCCTCGATCCGCTCGCCCACGCAACCCAGTGCCCCTTTTGCGCCGCGCCTCTGGTCGATGTCGCCGGCGCTCGGCGTCAAATCGCCGCCCAAGGCGTGCTTCCCTTTGGCGTCGCCGAAAGGGAGGCGCGGGCCGCAATGAAAAAATGGATCGGAAACCTCTGGTTTGCGCCCAACGATCTTGTCTCCGGCGCACGCGCTGGCGGACCGCTGACCGGAGTCTACCTCCCCTTCTGGACCTTCGACGCGGACACGCGCTCCAGCTATCGCGGCGCACGGGGCGACGCCTATTACGTCGACCGCTGGGTGACGGAGCAGAAAGACGGGCGCAGTGTTCGGCGAAAGCGGCGGGAGCGTCGAATCCGCTGGACCTCCGTCTCCGGCCATGTCGCGCGCTTTTTTGACGATGTTCTGATCCTCGCGTCGAAAGGGCTGCCCAACCGGCTCGCCCGACGGTTGGAGGGCGGCGCTTATGGCGAACGGATCTGGGATCTACAGGCGATGGAGCCGTATCAGCCCGACTATCTGGCCGGGTTCCGCGCGGAGCTCTACGCAATTGATTTGGAAGCTGGCTACGCCTCTGCAAAAGCGGTGATGGACCTGGAGATTCGTCAGGATGTGCGGCGGGACATCGGCGGCGACGCGCAACGGATCTCCAGCGTCCACACTGAACGGCGCGACGTCTCCTTCAAGCATGTGCTGCTTCCAGTTTGGATCGCCGCCTATCGCTATCGCGGCAAGCCCTACCGGTTCGTCGTCAATGGCCGCACCGGCGAGGTGATCGGCGAGCGCCCCTATTCCTGGTGGAAAATCGCCCTCGCAGCGGTGCTTGCCGCCGCCGCGATTGGGGGGATCATCGCCGCGCTGTGGGCCTCCGGCGCATTGGACCCGTAATCTTCAGGCCCGTATTCTTCCAAAATGCAAAGACTCTGAGCGCCCGTCCCGCGCCGCGATGCAAAATCCTGCGCCGATCCCATATTGAGCCAGAGAACCCAATGAGGGAGATCCGAACCATGCCGATGCAAGCCGTGTTTTTGATCGCCGTACTGATCGCGCTCCTGGCGATGAACTGGACCTATTTGGGGCTCGACAAGATCTTTCGCCGCAAACCAGGCGGCGGCGGGATCTTCAGCGCAACCGCCTGCCGATGGCGGAAAGACCCGCGCCGGACCGGCGGCGAGCTCGATCGCTGGATCTGTGCGAAATGCGGCGTAGACGCCTACACCGCGACAGGTCGAGCCCCTGACGGATGTAAACGCCACCTGCGCAGCGGCGGGCTTTAGGGGGCGAACTCATAAACCTGGCCGAGCCAGCGTTCGGCGCACGAGCGAAGCCCTGGCCCCGGCCGCGCGCCGCTGGGCGCGTCGATCAGCAGCCCTTGGCCAGGACGACCTTATCGGCCTCCTCACGCAGCACGCCGTCTTTCTCCAAATCCTTGACCGCTTTGCGGGCCATCTTGGTCTGCACGCCGCGCGCAGCGACGAATTTCAGCAGATCTCGGAACGTCTCTTTGGTCTTTGGCACCGAGCATTTCTTCTCTTTGAAAAACGCCACGACGTTGCTCTTCGCTTTTTGCAGCAGTTTGGCGGTCGCCTCCGCCTCCAGCTTGCGGGCTCCGTCGCCAGCCAGCGCCACGCACCGCTCAACCTTGCCGGTCGCGCTCACGGTGCATTGAGCAACGCCTTTGGCCGAACTTAGGATGATCGCGGTTTTGCCCAAAGGCGTCATCGTCGCCGCTTTGACTTCGAAGCCGTTCTCGATCAACAAATCCATGGTCAGCCGATCCTGCGCCGTCGCAGCGCCGCCCAGGGCCAGGACCGCGCCAATCATCACCGTCGCCGCTTTCATCATCGTTCTTCCCCTTCTTCCATTGAGCGGAACGCCCGCCTCCCTGCGTTAAACCGTGGGAGCGCCCAGCCGCTGCCGCGCTGTCTTACAGGTGAAATGCGTTTCGACTGTAAATGTTTTCGGCAAACGGCCATCTTGGAAGGCAAGTGTTGTCCAGCCCCTGAGCGTCCGCGCCGCCATATATCCCCGCAGCAAGCCCGCCGCGAACGCGGCGGTTCACTCTTCCCGCCGCGCCAACCGAGCGCCGCCGGCTACTGCGAAGGCCGAAAGCAGATAGCCCATCGCCTCCTGGATCGTGCGCCAAACCCATGCGAGCGCACCAACCGTCGTCTCCACCCCCGGCGTCTTGGGGCCGCGCGGCGCGGAGGGCGACCATGCGCTTTCCTGCCCGAACTCGACGATCGGCAGGAAAACGTCGATCGAATAGAGCGTCGGACTGAAGACCTCATAATCGAGTCCCGGCGGCTGTTTCGCCCAGCAGGCGGCCGGGTTTGGTTTGTCCGCACAGGCCAGCCACTGCGGCGAGCGGAGCATATGCCCGTCGGTCGGCGCCATTGCGCCGGCGCGCCACGCTGCGGCGAAGATGAAATGGCCCGCAATCATAAACAGCAGCCCCCACAGCAACGCGCGCGACGTCCAGTATCCGTAGCCCACGGCGACGCCAAACAACCAGTGCGCCGGCCGCAGATACAGCGGCACCTTGCCCGCATGCGCCAACTGCCGCTGTTTTTGGACGCCGATACGCCGAGCTTCTTCCGGGTGTCCCATCGCCCGAAGCACCGACATCAGCTGCTCAAAAGGCTGAGGGCGAAAGCTCGCCGCCAACTCTTCGGGCCTCTGCAAGCGCAGCCAACGCCCCCGCGTCTCAGCGTCGACAGGCGCGACGCCGTCAAACCGGTCATAGACCAAACCGTCCAGCCGCAAATTGCCCGGCTTCGGCCAGCTCGCCTCCGCATCCTCCAGCGCCCCCAGTCGGCCGCCCCGCAGATCCAACGCGCCGTCGATTACGGTCGGCATCTCCCGGGTCGAGCCCGGATCGTCTTTCGTTTGTGGACGGATGCGCAGCGTGTCGCCGATTTTGACCATCCGCATGGACAGAGCTCGCCCGTCCGGCTCAACGAACTTTCCGCCCCAACACTGCAATTCGCGCCCAATCTCAGCGCCGAAAAAAGAGACATTGCCTTTGGAGATAAACCCGTCGCGCAAATAGACGTTGCTGCCAATTTGGGTTTCGGCCGCGTAGATCGAATATCCGCCCGGATTCTCAAACCGCCCGCCCATACAGGCGAGCATGCCGCTGATCTGAGCGCCCGCAAGACGCACCTCGCCCAGCGCGTGGAAACCGTTGCGCATATTAAGCGAGCCATCAATCCGGACCGCCGCCGCATGGATCGCCCGCTTCCGCTCGCCAATGATCCGCGAGCCGTTCAGAGTGATGTCGCGCGTCTCCGCCGTGGCGACGTTGATCGCGCCCTTAAACACGCAGCTGACCAGCTCGATCGGGAATTCAATCTTGCACCCCTGCAGATCAACGCCGCCGTCAATCCACGCGCCGCGCACCCGCAGCCCTTTTTCTGTGAGCCGGCAAGTGTCGCAGCCGCCGCGGGCGAGATAGCGGACAAACTCCGCGCGCAAACAGTTCGCGGGCTCCGGTTCGGCCGGGCGCTGTTTGCCAAAGCGGACAAAAGCCCCCGCCTGCACCCCCTCGACGACCCGCGCCTCCGCAGGGTTCAGCGCGCCAAAATCCGCAAGCTTGTCATACCGACCATAGGCTGGAGCGCGGCCCTCGCGCTCCTCAGTGTCATCGGCCTCGTCGCGGTTCGCGTCCTCGAACTCTTGCATTGTCTCGCCCCTTGTCTGCACTCGGGCAGAATGCGGTGAACCAGGGCGAAAGCAAGGTCTCCGCGCGGCAAGCCCGCGACTGAAGGCTTTGGGGGCGGGCTCATAAATCTGGCTCTTGTCAGCCAGGTTGGGGACCGTGGTTTATGCGTGCGTCCCCGC
Source organism: Neomegalonema sp. (assembly GCA_022760355.1). Classification (GTDB taxonomy): domain Bacteria; phylum Pseudomonadota; class Alphaproteobacteria; order Rhodobacterales; family Rhodobacteraceae; genus JALEGB01. The sequence continues at coordinate 23,080 of JALEGB010000126.1, read as the reverse complement.
GGTCAACTTCGCTAAGAACCGGTCGCACTCCGCTAAGAAGCGGTCAGGCGCCTCCGCGTGCGGCCAGTGGCCGGCCCCCTCCATTTCAACCGCCTCAATCGCCGGAAGATGCCGCTGCAGCGCCACAAGCCCCTCGGGCGCAACATATTTCGAAGCGCCGCCGCGAATTGAGAGGGATGGGCCGCCATACCGCCGTCCCTCAAGCGCCGCCGGCCATCCCACCAGATCATCCACAGCTGCTTCAATCGCTTTGACATTCGGCCGCCAGCGCGCCTGACGCTCTTCGCCGTCAAAAGCGAGATTTTGCAGCAAGAACGCCCGCATGGCCGGATCCGGCGCCGCCTCCCGCAACGCCGCCTCCGCGTCGCTGCGCCGCGTCAGCTGGCTGAGATCCACCCGCAGCATCGCACGGGCGATCAGCTGATGCTCCGGATGCTCATAGGCCAGCGGCGCAATGTCGATGATCATGGCCGCCGCCACCTTGTCGGCCCCCGCCAAAGCCGCCGCCATCGCCGCTTTGCCGCCCATTGAATGGCCAAGCAAAATCGCGGGGCGCCCAAAAACTCGATCGATCGTCGCCAGCAGATCACGCCCGAGGGTTTCATAGTCCATCTCGTCCGCCCAAGGGCTGCCGCCATGGTTGCGCACATCCACGGCGATCACTGGCCGCTGTTCACCGAAACGCCGCGCCGCCGTGCGCCAGTTCGCAGCCGAGCCGAAAAGGCCATGCGCGATCACCATTGGCGTTTGGTCGCTCTCGTTCGCGCTCGGCCCGTAAAAATCGCCGCGCAGCTCAATCGCCGAACTGGTTGTCACGTCCACCTCCTTAGATCGAAATTTGCCCCTATCCCAGAGCGCCCGGCGCGGCTAGTTCTTTTACGCGCGAAACGGACGGCGGGGCGAGGCATGTCGGAACGCAAACCTTATAATTTTGAGAAGCGGCATTGGCTCTGGCCATTGCTGAACCTGAATACGCGGTTTTTGAATTCGGACTTCTTGGCCAACTATTCACGCGGCTATGTGTGGGCGGCCAATCAGCTCGGCCATTTCACTCTCGGCCTCATCGTGGCCATGGGCTATTTCTGGTTCGCCGACACGCTGTATCGAGCCTTCTCCAGCATCGGCGGCGCGCGCTATGGCGGCGGTCTGGCGCGGATGACGAGCTGGAGCGATGTCAGCGTCGCCATTTTCGCCATCACGGTCACCATCGGCATCGTCGCCAGCCTCGCGGTCCTGATCTGGCGGATCACCTGTAAGCCGCGGCGCTATGCGGCGATGGCGGTTGAGCGGCAGAAACGCATTGATGAGGCGCATGCTTTTGGCCTGACGGTGCCGCCCGAAGAATTCGAGCTGCTGCGGATCACCAAAAGGCGGCTGAATGGCGAGCTGGCCGAACGCGCCGGCCTCTATCTCGGGCTGACGCTGTTTCTCGGCGGCGCGGCCGTCATTCTGATGGCGTCGTTCGGTCAGAATGTGCGCGGCGCGTTCGAGTGGCGCGCCTATGCGGGCAGCGTGCTGGTCACCACCTTCTTCTTCGCCACCCTCGCGGCCCTTCTGTCGCAATCAGCGCACTATACGCTGATGAGCTGGACCGTTCTGGCTGCGGCGGCGCTGATGTGGGAGCCGCGCACAACTGATGCGGCCGGCGTGCCGGTGGCGCTGCCCATCCAGGCGCCCGAGCTGCTCTCGCCGCTGACGGATCAGCCGTTGCTGGCCGCTCTCGCTGCGCTATTCGTGGTGCTGCTGGCCTTCACCCGATTGCGCGACAGCTACGGACGCGCGCCATGGCGGATTATCCTGGTCATTTCGATCTTCTTCTTGGTCGGCGCGCTCGCCCCGGACCCAGAAACACGCCGCGCCGTCGCGGCGGCTTTCGCGTCACTGGGCGTGTGGTGGGTGAAGGAGTTCGGATCGGATCTGCCCACTGTCGAGGCGGAGCTGCAGAACGCCCACTACGCAAGGGTGGTCAACGGCGTCAGTAAAATCAATGGCGTGCGCCATGCGGAGGATTACGCAAAAGTGCGCGCCGAGTGCTATGACGACACGCTGTGCGATGCGCGCACCGACGGTCTGTTTTATCTCGCCGGCACGGCCATGGCGATTGGACTACTGATGGCGCCGCGGATCATCGACAATGAAACAGCGCGCATCGTTCCGGCCTTCCTCGCCGCAATTCTGTTTCTGGTCGTCTATTGGTGGGTCGGCTGGTGGTGGATTCGGCGCGCGATCGCCTTGGATCGCGTGCTTGTCGTCGCCTCGCAGCGCTTTGCGATGATCGAAAGCGCTGTGATGACTCGCATCATGGTCGGCGACATGGAGTATAATCCCGCGCCGCAGCCGGAGACCCCCGCGGGTCCGATGCAGCGTCTGCACGCTTTCGCACGCAATGAGTTGAAGGTCGGCGACACGCCGGTGCAGCATATGGTGATCTGCGGCCAGTTCGGCTCCGGCCGCAGCCCGCTGGGGCACGCGCTGGCCTGTGAAGCCGCGCTGTCCAACGCGCCGCCCTGGTCCGCCGCGCCGGAGCGGCGTGGGCGCGGGCCGATGCGTTGGGCGCGCTATATCTCGCTGCGCGGCGTATTCGAGCGCTATGTGTTCGGCACCCGCAGCAAGGCGCAGGATGAAGAGCTGATCAGCCGGATTGGCGCGCCGGATTTATTCGTGATCGATCAAGCCGACGCGTTCGCGATGGAGACAATCGAAGCCTATCGGTTATGGGGCGCGCAAAATGCGTCCGCGAACAGCAGCGGGGTGGTTTTCGATCTGCAGAACGCCGCCACCCGCGCGCCAAGCAGCATTGTCGGCGGTCCCGGTTCCGCCCGATCCCGGCTGCTGGGCACGGTAATGCAGCTCCTCCATGTCGATTTGGCGCCGACTGAGCACAACGTTGCGGCCGAAGATCAAACGGCGTGGATCACCTTCGCTGATGTGGCGCCGCCTGAACCAGGCGAAAGATGGGAGCCGGAGATCCCGCCCATGGCGCGTCAGTTCGCCATCGATCTCGCCTTTGCGCTGGAGGAGCGCTCAGACGGGGCCCTGCGCGCAGAGGAAATTCCGATCGCGATTGTCATTGTCGGCCGCCCTTATCGACGGCCAGACCTACTGGAAGCCATCACCCCCAACCATGGCGGCGATGGCGAGCGTGAATTGATTGCGGATGCGACGGGGATCTGATCCCCGCCCGCCACTCCCTTACCGATCAAACCGGCCAAGCTCGGTATTCTTTTGAATATCAGTCGCTTGAAACACCCGCCCGTTCATCACCGCGTAGACGCCCGCCGGCAGCGTCTGCGCGGCGACCAGCGCGCCGCCGAGGTTAAAAGACGCATCCGACGCGCCAAAGGAAAACGGCCGCATCGCGCCTGTGAGCACGACCGTCTTGCCAGAGGCCCGCGCCGCCAGCTCCGGCGCCAGGAACCGCGCGGTTTCCCCCAGGCGACTGGTGCCATGAGTTATGACAACCCTGTCAGCCTCACACTCCAGGATCGCGGTCAAAATCGCGCCGCACTCGTCCGTGGTTAGTTCGAGGCTGTCCTTTAGGAACAGCACATCGAATTCAAACTCGGCCCGGGCTTCTCGCAGCAGCGCGCCAATATGCGTCTCATCGCCGAAGGCGAGCGCCTCCGCCCGCGCATCGTGCACTTTGTCGAGCGTGCCGCCGGTAACCAGAATCCGCACCGACGGCTGGGGCGCCGGACTCACTTCCATGGCCCTTTGCGCAGACGACCATAGTTGACCACCGGATGATCCGGATGGCCGTCAACCCGAGCCGGTCGCTTCACAAACAGCTGGCCAATCCCCACAATAACGAGACCAAAAACGAACCCGCCCGCATGGGCCCAATAGGCGACGCCGCCTGTTCCCTTCGGCTTCAGGAATTCGATCGTACCCATGGCGACCTGCAGGCCGAACCAGATCAGCAGCATCACCCAGGCGCGCATGGTGATGATGTTGACGAACCATCCCAGCAACACCAGCACATCCACCCGCGCCTTGGGAAACAACAGCAAATAGCCGCCCATCACCGCGGCGATAGCGCCGGACGCGCCCACAGTCGGGATTGCAGATTCGGGGCCGGCGGCGATATGGGCCGCTGAAGCAGCGACGCCGCCGAGTAGATAGAACGCCAAAAAGCCAATATGCCCGAAGTACTCCTCCAGGTTGTCGCCAAATATGTACAGAAACAACATATTGCCGATCAGGTGCATCCAACCACCATGCAAAAACATGGAAGTCAAAATGCCATCATATGCTTGCACACCACTGGCGAGCGCATCGCATTTATACTGCGACGCCGCTTTTGCTAGGGCTTCGGTCGCCGCGCCATCCGTTAGGTATCCGGCGAACTTCGCAACTTCGATTGGAACCAATCCCCAGGTGCAGAAAAACGCCCCAAGTTCCGACTGCTCAAGCTGGAAATAGCTCAGAAAGATGCCGACATTGATAATAATCAGCGCCCAGGACACGAATGGGATTTTTCGTGATGGGTTATGGTCTCGAATCGGAATCATTGCTCGCCCCTTCCACCGAACGCGATGCCGCTACGCCACCGATAGCGTTCGCTCTTCCTACCGCGTTTCACCGGACAGGCATTACCGAAAATTGACCAAAAAGCGCCGATTAACCGGCAGGGTCGAGACGACGACGCGCGGCGCCGCCCTCTCGACCTTGGTCTGGCCTATCTCTCTGGCGCGGGGATGAACTCATCATGATCATCGGGCGGCAGCTGGAAACGGCCATGCTCCCAATCCCCTTCGCGCCAAGCCTCCTTTGCCGCTTCGATCTTTTCCTTCGACGATGCGACGAAATTCCACCAGATATATCGAGCTCCGGACAGGGTCTCACCGCCCAGCAGCATCAAACGAGTTGGCTCCAGCGCTTTGACCGCCAGACGATCGCCAGGACGAAACACCATCATCCGCCCCGCCTCGAAGCGTTGGCCGCCGATCTGTACAGCGCCGGAAAGAATATGGATCGCACGATCCTCATGCTCGGCGTCCAGCGGCATCGTCGCCCCGGCAGCCAGATCCACCGCAGCGTACATCATCTCCGAGAAGGTGCGCACCGGCGCTCTTGCGCCGAACGCCGTACCGAGGATCAACGTCGCGCGCACGCCCTCCGCTTCGATTTCGGGCAAGGCCTCCGCGCCATAATGCTCAAAACTTGGCGCACGCTCCTCCTCCTTCTCCGGCAGAGCAACCCAGGTTTGAATGCCAAACAGCGGTTGCTTATCCTTTTTACGCACCTCGTCGGCTGTGCGTTCGGAGTGGGTGATGCCGTTCCCCGCGACCATCCAGTTGACGGAATTCGGATGGATTTCCGCGGAGTTGCCCAAGCTGTCGCGGTGATAAATCGAGCCGTCAAACAGATAGGTGACGGTCGCCAAACCAATATGCGGATGCGGCCTGACGTCGATCCCAGCATCGGTCAAAAACTCCGCCGGGCCGATCTGATCGAAAAAAATAAACGGCCCAACCATTTGCCGTTTTGCAGAAGGTAAGGCGCGGCGCACTTCGAAGCCGCCCAAGTCCCGCGCGCGGGGGACGATCATGGTCTCAATCGCATCTACCTGTTCGCCCGTTGGGCAATGCGGATCTAACGCAGGGTTCCAACTCATCGGGGCCTCCATCTTTGGCTATAAAGAAACATAGCCCGCGTAAAAGCGGCAAAAAGCGATCAAATCGAAACAGTGTGTCGCGCGGGAAGCGAACGGCGCTTGTGTGATGCGCCCATCATGCTATTGCCCAAACGAACTCTAACTATTGGAGGCGATGATGGGACGCGTAGTTGGGCTTCTTACGATCTTTATTGGGTTGATCGTATTTGCAATGTTCTACAAAGGGGCGCCGTCGGCTTATCTCAGTGGCTTTTATTGGGCCCTGACACCGAACAACTTCTTGTTTTGGTTTACTTTTGGCCTGATCGGCCTGTTCGGCGCGCATCTGGGCGGCGATAACCGCTGGCTTGCGCCCGTGATTGCGGTGCTGGTGGGCGCAATCTTCTTTTTCCTCGCCGCGCGCGGCACGCAGATCAACAAAGAGATGGCCCTGCTTACAGCGCCGGCCATCCTTCTGCTTGGGTTTATCGTCGCCTATGGCGGCAAGCCGGAGCGCTGGTTGCTGCTTGGCGCTGTCGCTATCGCTGGCGCTGTGCAGGGCTTCGCCGCCGGCAAAGTCGTCGGCGCCCGGATCGACAATCTCTACTTCCTTGGCGGCTTCAGCGCCTCGCTGCTCCTCTTCATCCTGGGCGGCGTCATCCTCGCCGATCTCGGCGATCGCGGCGGGCGCGGCGCGTCACTGCGGCAGCGGATCGGCGCTGGCGCGGCGGGGATCGGTTTGCTGATGACCCTGCAACAGCACTTTGCCTGGATCTAGAGCGTGCGCCGACCAAGTGGATACCGGTTGGCGGGAACAGCACGCGACAAAACAAAGGGTTAGAGCCTTGAGCCGATCCAACTTGATCGGCGAAAGCTCTAACGCCCGGCGACAGCAATCCGCCGCCGCCCGACGCCAGGGCGGCGGCCACAGCTGACTTCAATGATCAGCCGACGGATCGATGCGGCCCAGGGTCCGCCGCCAAATCCACGCCGCTGCGGTGACGGCGAGCACCCCGAGGATCACAGCGATGGGGATGTGCAGATCGAGTATCCAGGCGGGCAGGCGAAATTTGCGCCACTCCGCCGAAATCTTCACGTCGCCAAACAGCCGCTTCCACGGCACGGAGCCGCCGCGGCGCACGATCAACTCGAAAAAACTCCACGCCACATACAGCCCATAGGTCAAGGCGGTTGCATAGGCGACGCCGACAACGCCAATGACGGCTCGTTTCACATCCATCAGCGCACCTCCGCCTTCGCGGGATCGATGAAGAAAAACAGCAGATTGCCGCGACGCTCCAGCCGCCCCTCGACCGTGATGAACGGCCCGACCTTGTCATACATTGACGCCGGCATCGGCCCGCCATCCGGCCCGCCCAGCAGCATAAACTGCGATCCCTCTACGGGTTTTTCCGTCACGAACATCGGCGGAATACCGCCAGCGATGCAGAAATTGGCGCACGCCTTGTGCGCCAAGCCGCGCCCCGGCTTCATAATCCCGAGCACGCATTGCCCATCACAAATTTCGCCCGACAATCGCCAACGCCCAAGCCGTGTTGGTTTGGTCATCGCGAACGGCGTTTGATCTTTGGCGCGCCGAATACGTCGCGTAACCTGCATCATTTCGCCGTCGCCGCGCCGAACAATAAACCCGCGCAGCTCCACGATCTGACCATTCAGCCGCTTCGCCTGCCCGCCCACGCCGCGCTTGCCGTTTGCGCTGGCCAACGGGATCGCGCGTCCCTGCGGATATTTGGCGCTGGGCGGCGTCATCAGATGCGGATAGGGGGCGGCTAAGATAACCCCCCGCAATTTCACGCCCCCCTGAAATCCCGTGCGTCCCGGATCATCCTGTGTCGACGAAATCGCAAACGCGGCGACGACAAAGCCGAGCACCAGGCCCATTGCCGAGATGGCGCTGAACAGAAATGTCGATCTGCGGCTGTCACTGCTCATACTAAGCCCCCTCTGCAGCGCTGGTGGTCAGAATGATCGGCTCCGCCGCGGTTCCTGGCGCGTTGGCCTGCTCATGCACAAAGACGATTCCGCCCAGCAGCCGTACGCGATAGGTGGCGATCTTGTCGGTGAATGGCGCCGGCGCGCGCCCTGTGGCCGGATCAAACTGATGACCATGCCACGGGCATGTGACGCAGCCCGCCACGATCTTGCCCTCGCCCAAGGGCCCGTTCTGGTGCGCGCAGACGTTGGTCACGGCTGACACCTTGCCGTCATAGCGGAACACGGCCACCCTCTCACCGCCCGCGAGGGTCACGATCTTCGCCCGGTTCTCCGGAATGTCGCCCGGCGCGCCGACCTCGACCCAGCCGGACTCGTCCGCCGCGGCCCCCTGCGCGTCTTTCGCGCCTTCGCGCAGGCCCGTGATCAAATGAAGCGTCAGCACCGTCGCCGCACAGCCGACGACGACAATCGCGAAGGCCCCGTTTTCCACATCTTGCAGATAGCCAAAGGCGATGTGCGCCACGACCGACGCATAAGCGGGGTAGATCAGCATATGCAGCGCTTTCCAAACCGGCGGGGTGAGGAAAGACAGCCAGAAATCATGACTGGTCGCAGCCAGAATAAAAAGGACGGCCAACGCAAATACGCCGAATATCTCGAACGGAAAGCCCAAAACTTGGCCATAGCTGGTATTGGCGGTGAACAAACCGATCAGCTTTGGCGTCGAGCTATAATTGAAATACCAGTCCAGAACGAACCAAGCATGCGCCAAAGCCATTGCGAAGGTCAGCACGCCAAAGTGCCGGCGATTATACAGCAGCGGCAGGAAACGCGCATCAAGTCGCGCCAACGGCCCAATACATAGAATTGCAGTCAGCATCAGGAACGCACAGGTTCCAGTCGCCCGCATTCTGAGAATTTGGATGTCGACGGGCCGCGTGAACTCGCTATAGGCGGGCGCGACCCGAATATAGAGATATACATACAGCCCGGCGGCGAGAATAAGCACCGCGTCATAGACCCATTTGGCGCGCCACCACAGCACCGGTTCATAGCGCACACTCATTTCGTCCCCTCCTCAGAAGCCGCGCCCGGCGCCCCCAACCGTTCGTTCGGCGGTAAATCCTTTGGGTCCTGACTCAGGAGGAAGGCCGCAATCAGGATCAACGGCAAGCTGAGCGCCAGCGCCATCCACCCGAGGCGGTGCGCCTGCCGATGCGCACGTCTCATGCTCCGTCTCCCTTTGTCGCTTTCCACTGCGCCAGCTCCAGCGCCACCCAGCGCCAAAGAACCAGCGGCCAAAGCCCAACGACGCCGGGCAGCACCAATATTCGAAACGCATATGCGCCGCGGGCGGCAGGATCGATTCGCCCGACCCCCAAGCTGAGAAACGCGGCCGCGATTGCGATCCCGATCCAAACGTAAATCTCGACTGCTGAAACGAACGCCGCCGCCAATGGCCCCTCCCCATGCGCCGACGCGGCGATTCTTCGCGCCGGACGCCTTAACTTCCCTTTGCTTCCCTACTTTTCCTAAGCGGAGCCGCTGCGCCAAATCAAAAGATGTCCGCACGCCTCACGAATTCGCGTCCTGACGCCGATAGAGCGCGCGTGCGCGACGAAGTCTCCCCTCGCCGTGCGCCCCAGAGGTGATAAAGCCATGCTGAAAAATTGGGTCAGGGCGAAGGAGATTCACCATGATTGACGGGTCCGAATGGATGGTTGCGGGCGGCGCATTTATCGCCGGCGCCGCGATCGGGACGCTGCTGCGCAATCCACGCAAAGCCGTCGCGGAAAAAGAAGCGGTGGAGGGCAAGCTGCGGGGGGCGGAGCGCGACGCCGTTTCGCTGCGCGAGCAGCTCAGCCAAGCGGAAGCCGCGGCGAAACGTGCGGCGGATGAGGCGGCAGGGAAAGTCGCCGAGGCGGGCGCTGATGCGGAGGCCCTGCGCGCGAAGCTCTCACGCACGGAGACGGAATTGCGCGCGGCGCGTTCGGCCGCGCCGAGCGGAGGCGATGAGGACAAGCTGCGCGCAGCAATTGAGGATGCCGCCGGACTACGTGAAAAACTAGGCCAAGCGGAAGCGGCGCTCCGCACGGCGCGCACCGAAGCGCGCAAGCCGGCGGCGGCGCCGGCGTCCGCCGACGCAGGCGTATCCGAAGCATTGCTGCGCGCCGCCTATGATGACGCCGCCGGCCTTCGAGAACGGCTGAGCCAAGCGGAAGCGGCGCTGCGCGGCGTCCGCGCTGAGGTCCGCGCAGCCGCGGCGACCGCCCCTGCGCCGGCCGCGCCGCATGTTGACGTCGATCAGGCGCGGCTCGAAGCGCTATCGCAGGACGCCGAGTCGCTGCGAAAACGCCTTGCGCAAGCCGAGGCAGGGCTGCGGGAGGCGCGCCGGACCAGCAGCGGCAAAGCCGAAATTACGGCGTTGAAAGCGCAGCTTGCCGCGCTTCAGTCGAGCGCAGCTCCAGCTCCAGCTCTGGCCTCGCCCTCCGCCTCGAACGAGAAGGTCAAAGCGCTGTTCGAAGATCTCGATGCGCTGCGCAAACGCGCGACAATGGCCGAGACCGCTCTGCGCCGTCTGCGGATCGCCACTGCGCGCTAAGGCTTGGTCGATGGCCATATGAGTTCGCGCCCGCGGGTGCGAACTCAGAAATCCGGCAGGCGCCAGCCCCGCCCCGGACCGCAACGGAACGCTTGAGCGGCGGCCACCGCTTGCCCCGCCCCCGCTGATCATGCGATGGCTCGCCTCTCGAGCGGAGGAAGCTGCTGATGCGCATTGCGACATTTAACATTAACGGCGTGAAAGCGCGCCTGCCGGCCGTTACGGCTTGGCTGCAATCCAGCGCCCCAGACATAGCGCTGCTGCAAGAGATCAAATCGCAAGACGCCACCTTTCCGCGCAGCGCCTTCGAAGATCTCGGCTACAATGTCGAAACCCACGGACAGAAAAGCTTCAACGGCGTCGCAATCCTGTCCAAACGACCGATCGAAGATGTTGTTCGCGGCCTGCCTGGCGATGATGCGGATGAGCAGGCCCGTTGGATTGAGGCGACGGTATCCGGCGACGCTGGCGCAGTGCGCGTTTGCTGCCTGTATCTGCCCAACGGCAATCCGCCCCTGGATGAGGATGGGGAATGGAGCGCGAAATACCGCTATAAACTTGGTTGGATGGCGCGGCTTGAACGGCGCGTCGCCGAGTTGCTCGCTGAGGAAACTCCCGCCGTGATCGCCGGCGATTATAACGTCATCCCGCAAATGGAAGACGCGGCCCGGCCCGACGATTGGCGAGATGACGCGCTTTTTATGGATGCGACCCGCGCCGCCTATCGCCGGATCGTCAATCTTGGATTGACGGACGCCTATCGGACTCTGAACCCAGGCGCCGAGACCTACAGCTTCTGGGACTATCAAGCCGGCGCGTGGCGGAAGAATGATGGGATTGGCATTGATCACATGCTGCTCACCCCGCAAGCGGCCGATCTGCTGCAGGCGGCATGGATCGAGAAAGATGTGCGCGGTGGGGAAAAACCGTCCGACCATACGCCGGTGGGATGCGAGCTAAATCTCTAGGTCAGATCATTATTTCAGCACCGCAGCCCCGGCCGCCCATTTAATCGCCATCCACGCGCTATCTAGCGGAATTTTTAGGCAAAATTTGACGCCTGCCATGCTAGCTTGAGTGCGAAACTCAGGATTCGGATGGTTACGTCATGGATAGCAAAGCGTCCGCAGAGAGCGAGCTCGGTCTACTGATCAATCAGACCGGGAAGCTTCGCATGCTCTCCCACCGCGCCGTTATGTTCGCTCTGCTGGCGGCGGGCGATTACGGAACCACCGCCGCCGCCATGACGCAATTCCAAAACGCCATTGCTGAATTTGCGCAGATTACCGCCCGTCTCAACGCCGAAAAAACTGCCGCCGCCAAGCGTGGCGGCAACGATGCGCTCGCACAGTGCGACGCGCTCGCCGCCGAACATATGCAACGCCTGGATCAGTTCCTCACCCGCGCAGAGGCGATAAAGGCCGAATTGCACGCCACGCCGCAGGGAGCCCCGGACGGGATGCCAGCCTTCGCCGCTTTTGTCGCCGGCGAGCTGCTGGCTTCGCTGAACGCCATCATTCAAGGCGAAAGCAACGCGCTGGATACGGTGATCGCGACCCGCAAGGATAAACAGGCCGGCGCGCTCGGCGTCATCAACGAAACGGCCGAACAAATCGAAAAGATCAGCCTCTCGGTCCGGCTGATCGCGCTCAACGCGGCGGTCGAAGCATCCCGCGCCGGCGAAAAGGGCCGTGGCTTCGGAGTCATCGCCACTGAGATCAAAGAGCTCAGCGAGAGCGCAACCAGGTCGGCGAAGAACGTCCGAGATCAGATCTCCACCCTCAGCTAGAGTGATTTGAAGTTAGATGGACCCGTCTAACGGCTCGCAAATCGCGACCCCTCAAAGAGAGAGAGCATTTTCATGACCGAAATTGTTTCGAAAATGCTCCAGGGTCGAACCGCAAGCGGGCCCGGCGCCCGCAGCGATGTGTGGTCAGACGAATTCATGCTCGCTTGATCCGCGTCAACGCACGCGCCCCCCGATCAGAACAGTATGCGACTGTACGGTTCGGCAGTTCCGCCTATCGAAAAGGATCGGGGAGGTCACATGTTTGATAAACTCAAGAAGCACGAAGGCCTGATGCAAGAGATGTTTCAACGCACCGGCGTCGATATCTCAAATGACGGCGAGGCTGGCGCGATGTCCGCCAACGAGTACCGCACCAGCCTAATCCGCTGCAGCCAATGCGACTGCACCGATGAATGCCGGAAGTTCCTGGACGCGACCGAGGGTAAGCGCGTCGCGGCCCCTTCCTACTGCCGCAACCGCTGAGCACACACCGAACCGCCGGCGTCACTTATGCGTCGCGCCGCCTTCGCTAAGCCGTCTGTCGGAAGGCTGACCAGCGTCAGGGCGACCTGGCGCCGGCCCCTCCTCAACAGCGTTGCTGCGCGCGGCGATCGTCACGCATGTCCGACCTCAACCTGCACGCGCGGGGGCGCCTGAGGTCGGCCCGAAACGCGGGGCCTATACCTTCTCCACCTCAGAGACGCGCCGCTGAGCGCCCGTCGAGCGGCGCGCATCGCTGTACAGACCATCGACCGCCTCGTCCCAAAAACCGTCATCCAGGCGCCAAAGCTCATAGCTCTCACGCCCCCCGGCGGGACTCCCCAATCGCGTCAACTGATCGGCGATCTTTTCGTTGGAGAGCAGGACCATCGGGAAAACGCGCTTCGCTAACCCTTTGGCGCGCAAAGCCCAGAGTAGGTTGGAGATCGCCCGGTCTTGCGCTTGGCTGGCTGGATCCGCCGCCACCGAGGTCGGCGCCGCGATATAATATCGGCCCATCACGCTAACCCGGTAATTCGCAAACAACTCAAACACCGGATCGCCGGAAATCTGGCGGCTTAGATCAACATAGTCCCGCAACCGCATTGGCGCGCGCGCCGCCCGGTCCATGCTTTCATGCAGCAGCGTCATGCGGCTCCCACGCCCTTCGATCAACGTCAAGACGAGGATCATGAGATCAACCACGCCAGCGGTGAATAAAGGCACCAAATCGCGCCGTTGCAGCCCGGTCGGCGCCTTGGGCGACGCCGCAGCCAGGAGCTTTTCTTTCGCCGTTGCAGGCGCGCCGCCGGGCCCTTCTCCGCTTGGCCCTGCTCCGCCAGGCCCTTTCGTTGGCGCGCCGCCGCCCTCGTCTTCGCCCCAACGCCAAAAGAAAAGCGCCGTGGCGGTAGAGGTCGTGAGGCGCTGAAAGGCTTCGGTCGTCGCATCCGCCCCCTCGATGACCCGAACGGTTTTGAACGAGACCGGCTTCACCCCTTCGATGATCCCCGCCATCCGATCCAGCCGCGCAGCCAGCACCAGGTCGGAGCAAGTGAAGGTGGAGATGCGCCCTTTGGCGTCCGGCCCAGTGCGCTGAAAGGTTGGGTCGCGATAGGCCGCAGCATCCTTGCGGTACGAGGTTGCGAGCTTCGCCAGCGGTCCCGCGGTCAAGAACGTGTTGAAATCGGCTTCAAACCGCGCAAAGGCGGCGTTGATCCGCGCAAACTCGGCTTTTTGCTCCGCGTCCCCGGCTGATCCCTTGCGGGCGACCGCATTCAGCGCATCTAGACGCTTCGCCAGCTGGTCGATTTTTGTCTCTTCATCCGCAATCCGCGTGCCCACATCCGTCGCCGCGGCGCTGAATTTGGCTGCTTCCAACCGGCGGAATTCGCGGCGCGGGCCTGGGCCGGGACCGACGCCCGCTTCGCAGGTGAACCCGACTTTTTCCTCACGCGCAGACTTTGCGGCGCTCTCCTCCGCGAGCGACTTGATGCCCGCGCTGATCAGCGCCAGCGATGCGCGCCCTTTTTCGAGCTCTCGGGTCGTTTCGCTCAGCGCGACCCGAGCGCCATCGAAACTTTGCCGCCGGGCTTCCAAAAGCTCCCAATAAAAGGCGAAACCAAACCCGACCGACAGCGCCATGAGCACGCCATAGCCCGTTAAGCTGAGCCCAGCGCGGATAATTGAGCGCGAGGCGAGCAGCAAATCGAGCATCAGCTTCATTGTGACGGTCGCGGCGAAAACCAGGATGCCGATGATGAGCGCTTCGCCAATTGTCGCGCTCCCGCGATCGGCGCTGACCAATCGAACCAATCCAAATGTTGTTGACGTCCAGGAAAGCGCCAAAAATACCAAAATCGGAAAACTGGGGCTTTTGAACCAGCGCATCGCTCGTTTTGCGCGACTGGGCGGTTCCGTTTCGCCGTAAAGCGGCAAAGATCCGTCATCGGGCCCATTTCCGCCGCCGTCGCCGCCGCCATTGCCGCCACCGCGCCGTCCTCCAGTCGGCGGCGCCGCCCCCTCATCGCGCAGAACGGCGGGAGCGATAGGGTCGCGACGCTCAACTTCTCCGGCCCCGCGCAGTTCCGCAGGCGCCGGCAGCTGAGAAACAGGCGGCTCTCCAACCGGCGACGACGCGGTCTTATCGCTCATTTGTTCGGAATCGGGCGATCGATCAGCGCGGAGGAGTCGGCGAAAGCCTGCAAAGCGCGAACTACGCCGCGGCGAACGCGAGCTTTCCTCAAATCCGTCAGCCATTTGTATCTCCGTTTTGCGCCTGCGCGCCCGCCGATCTCAGCAGCCTTTGCGTCCGCCGTCGGACCTGTCGACGCCCCCGTCCTCGCAACATCCAAGTCCGCACAACAAGTCCGCACAAAAGGCGCCATCCCTAGCTCTTTCGGCAAAACATGGATCAAATGGGGCGCGATCGAGGGATTGCGCGCACAATTGCCCCGCGGCTGCGCCGCTTGGCGCCGCTGCGTGTATGGTTAAGCTATAATAACCTACGCGGAGATTGGGGATCTCCGTCGCAATAAAATCGTCATGAAAATAATGTGCGTGACGCACATGCCCGACATCGCAAAGCTGTCATGCTTTCACGAACCATCAACGCTGGCGCTACAATGAATTTCTAACGTTCGTGCTCTAGGATTACTGCAAAATCTCACATGGAGCGCGGCGTGTCTGGCCATTATTCATCCCGAGTCATGATTACTGTCGGCTTTATCAGCGCCGGCGTTTCCGCCATTCTGATCGGCGCTATTGCGGCCTTGAGCGAGGGAGCGCCGCCGTTGGCGGTTCTCGCCGGAATCGGCGGCGGATGCGCGGTCGTTAGCGCATTGGTCGCGCGCGGTCTATTGGCGGGCGACGACGCTGGCGCTGCAAAAGCGCACGCCGTACTGGCCGCCGCGGCGGATGGCCAGCCAGCGCCATTGGTCGACTCGGACGATGGCGAACTGGCGCACATGGCGTCGCGCTGCGCGGCGGCGTTGGCCGCGGCGAAATCTCAAGCAGCATCTGCGCCTCCCGCCGCCCGGCCGGAAACCAACGGCGCGTTCGATAAAGCGCTTGAACGCGATCTCACCGACATATTGAGAGCCGCGGCGGATGGCGATTTTTCCAAGCGCGTGCGGGCTCATGAGGACGCCGCTTGGTTGTCGGACGGCGTCAACAAGCTGATGCAAGCCAACGGCGAATTCGTCGCTGAGATGCAGAGCTTCCTATCGGCTCTCGCCGCCGGTGATGCGCGCACGCGGATTCAGGGCGCATATAAAGGCGCGATGGCCAGCGCAGCGCAAAGCGGAAACGATGCTGCGGAGAAGGTCGAGGCGCTGATCGTTGAGGTCAACAGCCTTTCGGGCCAACTTGCCGGCGGGTTCGACGCGGTGATGGGCGGCTTGGACGATCTGGCGGGCCGAGCCGAGAGCCAAGCCTCATCGCTGGAACAAACTGCGGCGACGATGGAGGAGATGTCGGCCTCCGTACGTTCAAACGCCGAGAACGCGGCCCAAGCCAGCGATCTGGCGGGCGTCGCCAATCAGCAAGTTGATAAAAGCCAGCAGGTGGTCAGCGAGGCCGTCGACGCGATGAAGCTGATCGTCGGCAGCTCGGATCGGATCTCGGAAATCATTACCGTCATCGACTCGATTGCGTTCCAAACCAACCTGCTGGCGTTGAACGCGGCCGTCGAGGCGGCGCGGGCGGGCGACGCGGGTAAGGGCTTCGCTGTGGTCGCGTCGGAAGTGCGGACGCTGGCGCAACGCTCAAGCGACGCGGCGCGCGACATCAAAGAACTGATTGAACAAAGTTCAACCCATGTGAATGAGGGCGTACGCTTGGTGGAGGCGACAGGAGCGTCGCTTGCGGAAATGGTCGACGCCATCAAACAAACCAACGAAACCATTGAGGAAATCGCCTCCGTTAGCCGGCAGCAGGCATCGGGCGTCGCGGAGATCTCCGCCGCCGTCAGCCACATGGATCAAACAACCCAGCAAAATGCGGCGATGGTTGAGCAAAGCGCAGGCTCCGTACGTGAGCTCGCCGCAAATGGCGGCGCTCTGCAAAGCTTGGCCGTCCGCTTCAAAAGCGGCGCCGCCGCTGCGCCGGCGAAATCCGCGGCGTCGGGCGGTTCAGCAGCGCTGAACGTGGACGCGCCGAAACCAGCGCCGAAACCAGCCTCAACGCCCGGAAAGCCAAAGCCAGCCGAAAGCGCAAAGCCAAAGCCAGCCGAAGCCGCGAAAAAAGAAGCCGAGGCGGACAAAAGCTGGAAACAAGCCGAGGTTGCGGCGCCAGCGCCGTTCGTCGCCGCATCTGGCGGCGCCGATGACTGGGCCGAGTTTTAGGCGCATGATCAAAGAGGTAAGACGGGCGCGTAGAGGAGCTGCCCGTTTGGGGGCGGGCTCGGCTGCACTGCAGCCGGGCCCGTATCACTTCAGCCGCCGCTAGGGTGGGAACTCGGCTTCACGCCAACCAGCATTTCGCGCTTGCGGCCGTATCCCGGCGTGCGGGAAACATCGAACCCAACCGCCTGTAAATTGCGCCGAACCCAGCCCGCCGCGGCGTAGGTGGCGAACACCCCGCCGGGCCGAGTGGTTTCGAACACCGTCCGCAACAGCGCCTCGCCCCACAATTCCGGGTTCTTCGCTGGGCTAAAACCGTCCAGCAGCCAGGCGTCAATCTCTCGCGGCGCTGCGAGCGCCCAGTTCGGCGCCAACATATTTGCGTCGCCAATATAAAGCTCCAGCCGCGCCCCCTCCGCTAACTGGATATCATTACGCCCTGGCTGCGGCGGCCAGGATGGGGCGAGAAGATCGGGCAAACGGGCGCAGTCCGGCCAAGGCGCAAGGGCCTGGCGCATTGTCGCCAACGGCGCCGGCGCAATCTCGAATGAAGTTATGACCAGCTCCGGTCGGTTGGGGCGCGTTGACCACGCCTGCAGCAGGCATGCCGTCGTCAACCCCAAGCCAAAACCAAGCTCCGCCGTCTTGAACGCGCTCTTTGCGTCAAACCCGGCCGGCAACCCGCAACCGCGCAGAAACACATGCTCCGTTTCGGCCCGTCCATCTTCAAGCGAGAAGAAAATATCGTCATAGGCGCGGCTGACGGGAGCGCCGTTTTCAGTCCAACCGATCGCGTCCGCATCGGCGCTTGCTTTAATCTCTGACATGATGCGCCCTCGTGTTTTCAGGCCGAACGATGCGTCGGCGGGCGGAGAAGTGATATGAACGATCGGCGGAGCGTGGATCTCTTAATCGTCGGCGGCGGAGTTATGGGGCTCTGGGTGGCGAAACGCGGTCTCGAAGCCGGTATGTCAATTCTATTGCTCGCCGACGCGCCGAACGCGACGCCAAAGGGCGGCAGCGCCAACCCGCTTGGCGCTTTGATGCCGCATGCGCCGGATCGGTGGGGCGATTTGGCGGCGTTTCAGTTTCAGGCGCTGATCGATCTCGAAACCGAAGCCGCACGGCTGGAGGAAGAAACCGGTATCGCCGTTGGCTATCAGCGGATCGGGCGTCTGACGCCGCTGCGCACGGAAGCGGCGATAGACGAGACGCAGGCGCAAGCGCGCGCCGCCGCGGAGAATTGGCGCACAGCGGATGGACGGGCTTTTACGCTCGCACATCGCGCCATACGCGCTGACGACCCGATTGCGCCCGCAGCAGCGCCGCTGGGCGTGCGCGCCGATGATCTGACCGCGCGCATCGCCCCTCGCGCCTATCTGTCCGCCCTGCGCGCCAGCCTGACGCGCGGCGGCTCCATCCATCTCGGCGCGCAAGCTGTTGAACTCGCTGCGGACCATGTGCGGCTGGCGACCGGGGAAACGCTGCGGGCCGGCGCTGTCATTGTCGCCGCCGGCGCGGCCTCCTTCGCGTTGCTGAGCCGGCTGACCAACCGAGCGGAGCAGGATTTGGGGCGGGGCATAAAAGGACAGGCGGCGATTTTTGAGCCGCCAGCACGCATTCGAGAGCAGCTGGCGGGGGCGCCGATGCTCTATGCTGGCGGTCTCTACATCACGCCCCATGCGGATGGGCGGATTGCAGTTGGGGCGACCACCGAGAGGAATTGGCGCTGGGCCGACCGTCCCGACGCCCAGGCGGCGTCATTGGCCGCGGCCGCCAGCGCCCTCTGCCCTGCGCTCGCCGGACTCCAACCATCGCGGTTCTGGGCCGGACTGCGCCCACGCACCGCCTCGCGCATGCCTGCGGTCGGGGCGTTGGAGCTGGCGAACGGCCGCTCGCTTTGGATTGCGACC
Source organism: Neomegalonema sp. (assembly GCA_022760355.1). Classification (GTDB taxonomy): domain Bacteria; phylum Pseudomonadota; class Alphaproteobacteria; order Rhodobacterales; family Rhodobacteraceae; genus JALEGB01. Next base: position 4,404 of record JALEGB010000126.1, on the reverse strand, counting down.
GGCGGCTATAAAATCAGCTTCGGCCTCGCCCATCGCGCTGCGACGGCTCTGATAGAGCAAATTCGCGGCGACGAGCCCTCCGCAGCCCTCCCCGCCGCGTTTGCGCCGGCTCTCGCGCTCACGCAGCGGCCGCGGAAGCACACTTCCGTGTGAGACGCGCACATATCGGCGCCGCACTGCACATTTTGGCGCTACAGCGTCGTGGCCATCGAGCGCAGGACGTGGCAGAGACGTCGCGCTGGGTTAGCAATGCGCCTCGACGGCGCATTTGGTAAGGCTAATTCGGGGTGGGAGCGTCAAGCGGCGCTGGGACGAGAAGGAAGGGCGGATAAGATGACCAATCTGCTTCGCATCGCTGCGGCGGCGCTGTTTGTATTTGCCGCGAGCGGCTCTCTGGCGTCAGCGCAGACGCCGCGCAAGTTCGACTTCACTGTGACATGGTCCGTCTTTCCGGAAACCGTACTGGCGACGGGTTCGATCGCGATGCAGGATGAGGCCGACAAGTACCGGATGGGCATGCGCGCGCGGGCGCGCCTCGCTTTTCCTCGCGTTGACTGGAAAGGCTTCTTCGCAACCGAAGGCCGGCTGCTCGCAACCGGGCGCGCGCCGTCTCTCTTTCAGCGTCGCTCCGTGACGCCAACCCGTAGCGAAAAGGCGGTCATCGTCTGGAAGGAAGAGGGCGGCGCGCCGGAAACGAAGCTGGACGAAAATGTCGCTCCAACCACCGGCGATGTTGTCGACCCGAAGGAAGTGTCGCCGGAAGCGGTTGATCCGCTGACATTCCTCGCGCTGATGTATGACAAAATCATCGCGACCAACGGCGCCAGCTGCGACATGACCGTGTTGACGTGGGACGGCGTGCGATTGGCCGAGCTTGAGGCGACGACCACCGCGCAAGTGCGCGCGGCGCAGGTGGATTGCCAGATCCGCTACCGCTCCATCCGCGGCCTGCCGGATGTCAGCAAATTCGTCGCCAAAGAAGGCTCGACCACCCGCATTGTCCGATTTGAGAAAAAATACGGCTTCTGGCGGCCGGTCTGGATCCGCATTGATGGCGACTTTGCTGGTTTTCGCTCAACCTTTATGACGAAGATCAGCGTCGCAAAGTAGGAGCCGGACCACGGATGGGCGTGCGTATCAGCCCCGCCATCACACTGGATGACGACGAAATCGTGGAGCGATTTACGCGCGCGTCAGGGCCGGGCGGCCAAAATGTAAACAAGGTGTCAACCGCGGTGGAATTGCGGTTCAACGCCATGGCCTCGCCGAATTTGACCGAGCGCGTTAAAACACGGCTGGCGCGGCTCGCGGGCCGTCGCATGACCTCAGAAGGGGTGATCGTGCTGCGGGCCGAGGATACGCGCAGCCAGGCCCGAAATCGCGAAGCGGCCCTGGCGCGGTTGGTCGAGCTGATCCGCGAGGCCGCCGCCCCGCCGCCCAAACCGCGGATCGCCACCAAACCCACCAAAGCGTCACAGCGTCGACGCCTCGATGCGAAAGCCCGGCGCGGCGCCAACAAAGCCCTACGCGGGCGCATTGATCCAAAAGACTAGATTGTGAACTCCTAGGGTGCGCCCCCTCCGTCGCCCCCAACGAGCCAAGCGCGTTATCCTTTCGTTGAGAAACTGTACGGCAATGTGGCGGCAACGCCGACAGGTTGAGTTCGGCGCATTGAGGGAAGAGAGATGCTCGCCGCCGCTCCAATGCCGTCGCTATTTTCAGCTCGCCCGCTTGAATACGAAGCCGATCAACTCGCCTTTCAGCTGGAGCGAGCGCCGCAATCTCCCGAGGAAGCGCTGAGCGGCCTCGTTGTAGCGTCACAAGCAGGGCTCTGCCAAGCGACGGTCAGCCGATGCGCGATGGCGCTCGTCTCGCGTCCGAATTCGAGGATCGCGGCGCTTTTCCTGCGCCATGCCGCCCGCGCGCAGCGGGCTGGCGTGGAGATGCGGATGATCCTTGCGGAACCGCGCCGGTGGGGTTGGTGGCGCGCCGAGCCTACCGCCGCCGCGATTGATATATTGGGGCCGCAGCGGCTGCGGCTCCTGCGCAGCGGCGACGCGCGGCGCTACTATGAGCAAGCGGTTTTCGGGCTGGACGCGCATTGGTCCGGCGATCGCATCAGCAGCTGGCGGCTGCCCGGCGCTCAGGGCCGATTTATCGCGCACGCCCCGTCAATTGCGGGACGCCGGCAAGCCGCGCTGGCGCATACCAGCTTTGAGGCCGTCTGGTCGATTGCACGGCCGATTTAGCGTCGGGCGCAGGCTCGACCGGCTGCGAACGCATGTCGGCGGCGGCTTGCCCGAAGGCGCTTGATGGACAAGGCCCGATCAGATCCTAGCCCAGCCACGCATCCGTTGCGGCGGCGATCCTGCGGCACGCCTCCTCCAATTCCGCGTCCGAATAGGCCGTGGAGATGCGAAAACGTCCCGGCGCGCCAAAGGCCCGGCCCGGCACCGTCGCAACCCCAACCTCATCAATCAGCGCGTAACAAAAGTCGGCGTCATTCTCGATCCGCTTACCGTTTTTCGCGGTCGCGCCATAGACGCCCTCGCAGGAGGGCAGCGCATAAAAAGCGCCCTCGGGCCGCGGACAGGCAATCCCTTTGGCGGCGTTCAACCGTTCGGCGACCAAATCGCGCCGGCGGGCGAAGACGGCGCGCCGCTCGGCCAGCAGCTGCTGCGGTCCGGTCAAGCTGGCCAGGGCCGCGGCTTGGCTGATCGAACAGGCGCCGCTGGTGGATTGCCCCTGAACCGCCGTCATCGCCTTGATCAGCGGCAGCGGCCCAACCGCGTAGCCGATGCGCCAACCGGTCATTGCGTAGGATTTCGACGGGCCAAGCACTGTCAACGTCCGGTCCGCCAAATCCGGCGCGGCGACGCGGAAGGAAACATGCTCGCCGCCGTCAAAAACGAGATGCTCATAGATTTCGTCGGAGCTGACCCAAATACGGGGATGCGCCCGAAGAACCTCCGCCAACGCCTCCAGTTCCGCGCGCGAATACACCGCGCCCGCCGGATTGCTGGGCGAATTCAACAGCACCCAGCGCGTCTTTGGCGTAATCGCGGCCTCCAACGCCTCCGGCGTAATCTTGAACCCGCTGTCAACGCCACATAGCGGCATGATCGGTTCGCCGTTCGCCAGGCGCACCTGGTCCGGATAGCTGGTCCAGAACGGGGCGGCGAAAATTACTTGCTCGCCCGGCTCCAGGCTCACCATGTAGGAGTTGAACAGCGCTTGTTTGGCGCCCATCGTGACGCAGACATTCTCAGCCGCGGCGTCGAAGCCATTCTCACGCTTGCATTTTTCCGCGACGGCCGCGCGCAGCTCCGCCGTGCCTGCGGTCGGCGTATATTTCGTTTTCCCCTCCGCAGCCGCCCGGGCCGCCGCGTCTTTCACATGGTCAGGCGTATCGAAATCCGGCTCGCCGGTCCCGAGCGCAATCACATCGGCCCCAGCAGCCTTCGCTGCGCGCGCAGCTTCAGCAATCCGCACGATCTCAGAAAGCTCCACCTTGGCCAGGCGAGAGGATTTTTCGAACGCCGAACCGCTCATATGTCTGCTCCTACAAAAAATGACGGGAGACGCAGACCACAACGCGGGAGGCGACGCAATCGGCCGCAGCGCCCAGCGCCCCCGCGGATCACAGCAACCTGACCTGCGCCGACAACTTCCGCTCAATTGCGCGTGTTTTGGGTAGCGGACAGCGTCGCTGCGCTTCATAAGCGCAGTGCAACCATGCTCCGACGCCGCAAGGGCGATCGTTCGCGTTCGCAGGCGGCCTCGAGACCCGGAGGATCTGTTTTGGACATTGTCATCCACCACAATCCCGACTGCGGCACATCACGAAATACGCTCTCCATCATCGAAAAAGCCGGCTATACGCCGCGCGTGATCGACTATCTGCACACCGGCTGGACCCGGCCGCAGCTATACGCCCTGTTCGCCGCAGCTGGCCTGACGCCGCGCCAAGCCTTGCGCACGACAAAGTCCCCGGCGGAGGAGCTTGGGCTGCTGGACCCGACAGTCTCGGACGAGCAGCTGCTCGACGCGATGATCGCTCATCCAGTTCTGGTCAACCGCCCGATCGTTTGCACATCTCGCGGGGTGCGCCTGTGCCGACCGTCGGAGGCGGTGCTGGATCTGCTGGACAACCTCCCACCCGGGCCGCTGTATAAGGAAGATGGCCAGATGATTATCGACGCGAACGGTCAGCGCGTCTGATCCGCGGCCGCGCCGCTTCCCGCGCGTGCGCACCCCAAAAGCCCGCTTGACGGGCCTGAAGGGCGTTCGACCAAATTTATGAGTTCACACCCTAGGACACGGACTCATAATTTCGCAGCCAAATTCGGATGGCTGCGAGCTTTGTTAGAGCGAGGAAGTTTGCGGCGTGTTTTTCGTAGCGCG
>JALEGB010000125.1 GCA_022760355.1 Neomegalonema sp. | reverse complement strand
GGGGCCGGCGCTGGCGGCGGCGCCAGCGGCGCGCGCGCTGCCGCGTGCAAGGACGGATCCGGCGGCGGCGGCGGGGCGACATAGCGCTGCGGATGCGATCCTTCGCGCAGCAGATTGTCTTCACGCGCCGCTTTCAGCAGATCATAGAGGCCGCGATTGGTCAGATAGGCGTAGCCTTGGCGGCCGAAGCGGCCTGCTTCCTGCCACCCGATCGGCGGCTCCAGCAGCGGCGAAACCAGTTGCATCACGCCCCGTTGCTCCAGCGGATCGGCCAGGTCAGGCGTCTGAATGCGGTAGGCTTCGAAGCTGGGGTCCCAGTGTAGGCAACTGAGCAAGTCCCGATGGCGCTTGATCATCGGCTCATGCGACTGCTCCACCCGCTGCATCAGCTGCGCCAGTTCCCGACGCTCCTGCGGGCTGAGCGGTTCGGCGACGGCTTCCTCATCACTGCTGATCCGTTGGAGTGCGGCGAAAAACGCCAGGACCAGGACCAGCCCGTCAATCATCGTCGCCAGCCCCATCGCCATCCAGGCGGAGACGTCGCCGGAGACGAGATAGTCGCCCATCCGTTGAAGATAAACGACCCCGCTGCCGGTCGCGCGGCGCGCGTCAACGATATCGGTCAGGATCGCGTCCATCTTGCCATTGACCGTGGTGTCGACAGCAAGGATCGCCGATTTCAGCTCCTTCGCCTCACGCGCGCATTTGCCCGCCTGATCAAAAATGGAGCGGACAAATGCGTCATTCTCGCTGCCAACCGGGCTGATCTTGTCAGGGATCGGCGGCGTTGCGCAGTCGGCGCGCAGCGCCGCCGCCTTCTTCTCGAAGTCGATGAAAGCGGCGATCGCGACCTTCACATTGCTGGGCAGCTCACAAGCTACGGCGCGGCGCGCATCGGCGAAGGCCTCCGCCTTGGCGAGCGTTTGGGTCAGGTTGCGACACAGGCGAACCGCATTGTCGTAGTCCCGAACGGCGTAGCGCGCGCGGAGCGAGCCGATGCGCCGCTCCAGATCAATTGACGCGGTGCTGACCTCTTGCGGCGTTCCATAGAGCTCAGCGGCGACAATCGGGCCCGTTTCCGCCGTGGGTTTGTCCGACAGTTTCTCGCCCAGCGCTTCGGCTTCGGATTTCAGCTTGTCCGACTCCGCTTTCAGATCGATACGCTTTTGCTTGAGCGCGATCAGGCGCTTCTTTTCATCCGACAGGCCCTGCTCATCGCGCTTGATGGCCGCCTCAATGTCCGACACTTTTTTGGCCAGCGCACGGAACTTTGGGCCTTCGCCCGCGGTTCGCCCATCCACGCCGGAGCGTTCCAGCTCCATTTCAGCTTTTAGCTTCGCGACTTCTTCGCGGCGCGGGTCAACGGGGATCGGCGCGCTGAGCTTCTTCTCCATCTCTTTGACGCTGGCGTCCAAAGAAGCAATTTCGCTTTGCTTCTCGTCGAACTGGCTTTTGATCAGGACGAGGCGCTTTTCCGTTTCGGTTTTCTTGTCACGCGCATCCGCCAGGGCGCGCGCGCGCGCGTCCTTACGGGTTTCAAAGAACGCCGAGACGTCCCTTTCACGATCGCGCAGCTGGGTGGTGAATTCGGAGATCGCTTTTGACCACGCGACGAACTCCGGCGAGTCCGTCACTTTCTTCGCCAGACCTTCACGGCGCTCATCCACCCCTTCGCCCACGCGGCTCAGGAAGCGGGAGCCGCGATTGCGGGCGGATTCGACGCGCGTCTCCTCTTTCAGCTGATCATCCAGCAGCCGGTCATAGAGGGTGCCATAGGAAAAGAAGATGGAGAAGGGCGCGATCAGGATCAGCACCGCCAGCACCAGCATCGTCAGCGAGCGGCCAACGCGTTTGCTCGCGCCGACCGCTTTGCGTTTCGCAGATTGTTTGCGCACGAAAACGTCGCTGAGATAGACCGACGCGAAGAAGATGCCGACCTGTACGATCAGGCTGATGGCGAGCGGGCCGACGAAGGCGACGACGCCCTCGGCCTTGTCGCCGCCATAGAATTCGCGAAAGCCGCTCCAGGTTGTTTCGAACGAAATTACGGATGCGATAACGCCGCCCAAATAAGCGACCAGCGCGAACTGCGAGCCGCCCGACCCCTTTTTCTGCGCGGAGTCGGCCGGTTTCGCTGTCGCCTGCGTCGCGGCTTCCGCTGCGCTTTCGCCCTTCTCCCGCTCCTCGCGGTCACGCGCCCCTCTGCTTCGAGCCACGGTTACTCTCCCTAACAACGCGTCAGCGTCTGACATGCCCCGACAGGACGCGACCGGAATATACAGCGGCGATTGGGCCGCACACATTGAAAGCCGCGACCGCCCAGCTCAGTTGCGCAAAGTCGATCGCACATCGGTTCGACAATTCGCGCCGGCTCTTTCCCAGCTCGGCCACCCGTAACAGGCTTATGGGGCGAATTGGCGGCCATTTTAGCGCCGCACCATCGATTGCGGACCGAGCTGTGGCGGTTCGAATAGTTTCAGCTCTTCGTCGGGCGCCGACTCCGCAAACCGCGCGGCAAGTATGCCGATCATGATCAACGGATACGCCATGAAGATGTGGTGGCTTGTGCCGAGCGACATAAAGGTCATCGGTTGGCCCATCACTGGCAGCAGCCCGAAAATATTCGACCAAGAGATGAACCAGTGTAACGCGAACAGCGCGCCGGCGCCGATGGTGAGGTTGGCCATCAGCTGACGGATCGTGTCCTCGCGCCGGTCTCCTGGCGTTAACCGCCGAAGCCGCGCCGCGAACAGAAACAGCAGCGCGATCAGGGCCGCTTGGGCGATCGCGAGGCCGACCGAGGCCTCAACGCCAAAGCGGCTGACATAGAAGGCGGCGGCGAAATCATCTTCGACGGCGGGAATGCGCATAACTGAAGGCGGGTTGGCCCCAAGCAACGGCGCTGACGCCGACTTCTCATCACATCCCCACAGCAGATTGCGCCCAAACGCGGTGCAGGGCGCCGTCGCCATCGCAAGGCGGGAGCGGATGACCTGCAAGCCGAGATCCTCATAGTCGACCAGGTTTTCTTCCGCCGGCGGCGTTTTCGATTTCGCCTCCTCCCACCGCACGTAAGCAAGATCGCGATAGGAGAGCGCGCGTTTGGCCAGCACCGCGACGCCGTCCGAAACGATATAAGGCTCCAGCTTCGTGCGGGCCTCCTCATATTCAGACGCGAAGTAGGGCTGCCAGACGCGCAGCAAGGCGAACAATATGATCAGCAATGCGATCGCCGTGGCGGAGATCCTGAGGATCGGCGCGATCAGCCCGGCGAGGCGGGCGACCCACACATTCTTCTGGCCGCCGGCGATGCGTGGCGCGAAATAGTCGGGCAGGGTGGTGGGCGCTGCGAAAGGGCGCGGGCCCATCCGCACGCGCCGAGCGAGCCCGCCCAGCAATCGCAACGCCGTCGGGCCGACCAGCAGCGCAAGGATCGAAGAAGCGCCCGCGGCGAGCAGCACCGTGACCGTGCTGAGGCCGATGATCAAAACCGGCGAATAGTCGCTTTTCAGCGTCGGGATCACGACGAACAGCGCGCCGAACAGCACCAGCGCCGCCATATAGCCGAAAAAGACGCCGATCGGCAGAACTGGGGTCAGGGACTCTCGGCGGCGTTGGATCGCGACAAGGGCGACAGCGATGAAGATAATCGCTGCGAGCTTGCCCAATTCGGCCGGCTGAATCGCCGCCAGACCTTCTTCGCCGCCAAAGCCGAACCACGCCAGAAAGATCACGATCAGTCCGCCCAGCGGCGCCATGCGCCAGGAAAGGCCGAGCGTCGGGGCTTTGTAGACGCCGACGCCGATAATGCCGAATAGGGCCGCAGCCGAATACAGCGCCGTGGCGGATTCGCCGGCGAACATGGGCAATGTCGGCAGGCCGAGATGC
>JALEGB010000124.1 GCA_022760355.1 Neomegalonema sp. | reverse complement strand
CATCGCTCAGGCGCTGGCCGCGCCTTTGACCTTGCTACCCCGCTCCTCGGCGGAGGGCCGTTCGGTTGCATGCGCAACCGACGATCCCAAGGAGGAGACAATGACCACCGTTCTTTACGCCCAACCCTATGATATTTCAGCCAGTGGCTTTTATTTTCGCGATGCCGACGAATACGCGGTCAAAGCAGCGAAGGCCCGCAATGATTTCGGCCAGCCCGTCGAAGAATTCGAAATCCAGTTCATCGACGGCGAGGACATCGACGCCGCTCTTGCTCGCGCTGTTGATTTGAGCCAGGCGAACGCACTGCGTTTCTTCGAGATCGTCGAGGAGTGGGACGAATGGCAGAAGCGCCAGGTCATCCTGGCGGTCGGCGAATGCGGCTATGATTTCGACTTGCACGCCGACACGCCGGACAATCTTGACGTTGATATCTACGAGATGAACTCGCTGCGGGAGTTGGCTGAGCATTTCGTGGATGAAGGGCTGTTCGGCGAGATCCCGGAGCATCTGGCGGGATATCTCGACTATGACGCCATCGCCCGCGATCTCGGCATGGACTACGTCGAAACCGAAGTCGCCGGAACACGCCTGATCTATCGCTGCGGATAGGTCGCAGCGCCGCTCATCGCTCGCGCGTTGGACCGCGCGGGCGGCGGGTCCGGTGGTGCTCTGCACTTCCGCGCAACTCTCTTAGTTCCGCGTGGCGAAGATCTCGCGCGGCGGCGCGCATGTCTTTGTAGTAGTCGATGTCCTGTTGTAGCTCGTGTTTCAGCGCCGCACCGCGATGTTCCAACAGTTTGGCGCGCTCTCGCAGTGTTCGCCGCTCCGAAAGTTGCCGCTGGATCAGCCGCTCTTTCTCAGCGCGGTCGCGGCCCGCAGCAATCGCGGCCTCTTCTTCATTGATCCGCCGAATGCGCCGGTTCTCGCCGCGCAACCAATCCCAAACGCCCCGCAAACCGGTCCGGAATCGCGCTTGGCGTTGGCGCGCCTCTATAATGGCGCGCTTCTGTTGAGTTTCCGCCAGTTGTTGGCGCTTCTCCCGCTGGGAGCGCACCAATTCGCCGACGCGCCCCGCATACTCCGCACACCGAAACGCGTCGCGCAGCTGCTGATCCTGCTGGAGCCCCTTGAGTTTAGCCTCCATCAGCTCAGCGATCTGCGCTTTGGTTTGATCGACGGATGGCAGCTCTGCCTCGTCGCCAAGCCGCTCGCGCACAGCCTTCGTCTTCACGCCCGCCATGCGCGGGATCGCGTAAACCTTCCCGCGTAGATCCACGGCGACAAAACCGCGACGATCTCCGCGCGCCAGCAAATAGCCGCGCTCGTGCAAGGCATAGCTGAAGGCGGCTTTCGTGTCGGAAATCGCCCAGGCGTCTTGGATCGCCGCCTTGATCGCCCGCGGGTATTTGCCCGCCCGCTTGGCCTGTTGCCAATCCTCAAGTGTGAAATTGCGCGGATCGCGGTTTTCACTTTTCGTGAGCCCCTCAGGCATCCGCCAGCCATGCTCCAGAAACAGTTCGCGCGAGAGTTTGGTCAGCTTTTCGCGATCGAAGGACATCTGAACCGCCTTCATCTCGGCGGCGTCGATCCGGCTCCAGACGACATGCGCGTGACGGCGCACGCCGCCCGGCCCTTCCTTCTCATGGAAAACGATCGCGCGCGGTTGGCCGGTAAGTCCTAGCCGCTCTTCGGCCTGCTCAATCGCAGCTTCAAAGGCGTCGATATCCACCGCCTCACCCGGCGGCGGGTTGAGCGAGAGCGAATAGAGGAACTGCGTGCAGCGCGTTCCTCGGCTGATCGCATAGGCCTCGTTGAGGGCGCTCATCAAATTGTCCGACGCGAAGCCGCGCAGCTCATGCAGCTCTACATGCTCGTTCTCATCCTTCATCAGATGCAGAGCGAGATCCTTCGCCCCGCCACGTTGATTACCGTTCAAAATCACGGCGCAGCGTCCTGATCGGCCACCCCAAGAGCCAAGATCAGAGCGCTGCGCATGCGTTTGATATCGGCACAGGCCTCGGCCAGTTCCTGCTCGAGTTCAGGCGTCACTGGCAGAGCGCCGATATGTGCGGCCTTGGCGATCTGGTTCATGTTCGAGGAGAGCCGCGAGCCGCCCAGCCCACCGAGGAGCTTGGCGAGCTCCGCTTGATTGGCGGACGGTGTCCGTCGCTTCCGGGTCGGGCGCTCCGGCAGTGGCGCGCTTTGAAACAGCTTCGCCCGGATATGAGCGGAGATCGAAAGCGTCCCCGCCTCCCGCCGCAGATATGCGCGCTCATCTTCGGTGAGGCGAATTGAGAATGGAGCTGGGTGTTTGGCGGTCTTGCGACCGCCAGAAGATGCGCCCGAGAAGTCTGTTTGAAGATCGGAACCGCTCATCGCTGCGCCTCCTCAAACTTGTCCCCAGTTTTCTCGAAACGCGACCAATCCAGAGGTTGCAGCTGCCGCTCCCAATCCTCCAATATCTCGAATACGGGGTTCGAACTTTCTCCCTCGCTCCCCGCCATCATTTCGCTCGCGCCAAGCTCACTGCGTTCGCAGGCTCCGCGGGGGCGCCCTTTCGGGCGGTCGCGCAGTCGCGCTCCCGGCGTGGAGTTCGAACTT
>JALEGB010000123.1 GCA_022760355.1 Neomegalonema sp. | reverse complement strand
TTGACGGTGAGCCACACCGCCTGCGCCTCGATATTCTAGCCGACAAGCCCCTAAACCGGGCTGACGGCGTCTGATGAAGGGGTTTCGACCCTAACCCTGCAGCTCGCGCTAGGCTTTTTGCATCGCGCACACCGGAGGAACCAATGGATCTTGGCATCAAGGGCAAACGGGCGATCGTCTGCGCGTCATCGAAGGGGTTGGGCCGCGCTTGCGCGATGAAATTGGCGGAAGCTGGAGTGAATCTGACGCTGAATGCGCGCACCCAAGAAACGCTCGAGCAGACCGCCGAAGAGATCCGGAGGGCGACGGGGGTAGAGGTCAAGGCGGTTGCGGCCGACGTGACAACGGAGGAGGGGCGCGCGGCGATTTTGGCCGCCGAGCCCGCGCCGGATATTTTGGTGAACAATGCTGGCGGGCCGCCGCCGGGCGTTTGGTCCGATTGGGGCGAAGCGGAGTGGGGGAGCGCCATAAAGGGCAATATGCTGACGCCGATCTTGCTGGCGACCGCGGTGATGCCGGGCATGATCGAGCGCGGTTGGGGACGCGTTGTCAGCATCACCTCCGGCTCCGTTAAGTCGCCAATCCCACAGCTCGGCCTTTCGAACGGCGCGCGGGCGGGGTTGACAGGTTTTGTCGCCGGAACTGCGCGGCAGGTGGCGAAGCATGGGGTTATCATGAATAATTTGCTGCCGGGCAGCCATGAAACCGACCGCATCGACGCGCTGATGAATGCGATCGCCGCCAAAGAGGGGATTACGGCGGCGGAAGCGAAGAAACGCTCCCATGCGGCAAACCCGACGGGACGTTTTGGTTTCCCCGAAGAATTCGGCGCGGCTTGCGCGTTTTTATGCAGTCAGCATGTCGGGTTTATGGTCGGTCAGAACATCCTCCTCGATGGCGGCGCCTTCAACAGCACGATGGGGTGATCCCGCGCCCGGAAAACTCTCCCGGCGGCGCGTTTTCAGCGGGATCACGGCGATGTCCGGGTAGGTGATCCCTCTGACTAACGTGGGAACGGATGTGACCTCAGAAGCTGACCACCTAGAAGCCGCGGCTCGGACGGAAATCGAGGCGTCTCGGCTGGACGACGCGCTCGAAAAACTGGGGATGGCCCTGGCTCTGCGCGAACAAACCCAGGGCGCGGAGCATCCAGACCTGATCTGGACATTGTCGCTGATGATCCAAGCGCTAAGCGCCCGCCATACTCGAGCTGATGCGCGTGAGGCGGCGCGGCTTGGCGAGCGGCGGCTGCTTCTGCGCCGCAGCGCGTTGGCTGATGCTCCAGCTGAAATCGCGCTATCCCTGCTGGAGCTCGCCTACTGCTATGAATTTGAGGACGAGCCGTTCGATCCTGAGCGCATTCGCGCTCTGCGGTCGGAGGCGCGCGCCATGGGAGCGTCGGACGATGGCTGGTGAGATGTTGGTCCGGCTCGTCGACGCCCAGCGCGTCCATGACGTTGCGCCGCTTATTCGAGCGCTTCTTGGCGGCTCTATTTTGAGCGCCGACATGGCGCCGCTTCTGGATCAGGCCGTCGCCGCCAGCGCGAACAACGGGGCCCGGCGGCGCGGTGGAGAACTGGCGCGTGTTAAGCGGTGGGCTGCGATTCCGCCGCGCTATTTCTTGTCGCCAACGGGGCTGAACGCCGCCGCCCATGACGCGCTTGAGCTGCTTTGCTTTCCAGATGGCGGCGCTTGGACGCTCACCGAACCGTTTGGTCACGGCTGGGCGGTGGTGGAGACCTCTCAGCTGCTCTTGCAGGAGCAGCCCACGATGGCTGCGGTATTTTTTGACGGCGCCACGCCTCTGATTGAGGAGCCGGCGCTGGGCGAACTGTGCGCCGGGCTGGTTCCGCAGGACGCGCTGCCGGCGCTGGCGGCGGAAGCGGCTCATGTTCGGGACGTCGCGGCCCGCGGCGACGTCGACCCCGACCTCCCGTACGAGCTGGGCGAGATTGAGGGGCTCGTGAAGGTGATTGAGTTGGCCGGCTCCGCGCCCAACTGGTCGTTGACTTACGAGTTTCTGCTCTGACCGCTCGTTCCGGCTTCTATCCGAACTGGCCGGTCAGATAGGCGAGGCATTCCGGATTTTTCGGATGCAGCAGCACGTCTTTCGCCGGGCCATATTCCAGCATTTCGCCCAACTTAAAGAAGGCGACAAAGTCGGACACCCGCGCGGCTTCCTCCATATTGTGGGTGATGATCACGATGGTGACCGTTCCCCGCAGCTTATGGATCAGCGCTTCGACGCGTTCGGTAGAGATCGGGTCCAACGAGCCGCAAGGCTCGTCCATCAGCAGCACCTCTGGCCGCGGCGACAGGGCGCGCGCAATGCACAGGCGCTGCTGCTGACCGCCGGAAAGGTCTGCGCCGGATTCGTGAAGCCTGTCCTTCATCTCATCCCACATGCTTGCGGCCTCAAGCATCTCACGCACATGGTCATTTAATTCGCGGCGAGAGCGCGTGAGACCGTGCAGCGTCGCCGGATAGGCGATGTTGTCATATACGGAGGAGGGAAACGGATTTGGTTTCTGCGCCACCCAGCCAAAACGCCGTCGCAGCAGCGGCGGGTCAATATGTTCATCATGGGCGTCCATCAGGCCAGCAGGGCCGCGCATCAGGATCTCGCCCGTGTGCCGGGCGTCCGCCTCTACGTCATGCATCCGATTGAAGCATTTGAGTAGCGTGGATTTTCCACATCCCGACGGACCGATGAAGGCGGTTACTGCGCCTTCAACGATGGGAAGATTGATCTTCTTGAGAGCGTGCGTCTCCCCGTACCAGAAGTTCAGATCGCGGACATCAATCTTCGCGGGCGCATTGGCCAGGCGCGCTTCTTGCTCCGGGTTCAGATGAACGAAGAGTTCTTCGCTGAGGTGATCGTGCATCGATGCGTCGGCGAGCATGGCTGGGCCTCCGGTTGCGGTCCGCCTTTTGTGTGCGGGCCGAGGCCAGAAGGTCATAGCGGCTGCGCCGACGCTTTGACCGCAGTCAAGTCGAGTGCGGTTCGGAACGCATATGACGCCTTTTCAGTATTCAGTCAGCCGCAGCAACCGCTGGGGCCGGCTGCGCTTGCCGCGGCGACTGTGAAAGGATCGATTGCCTCAGCGGCCGGCGACGTAGATTGGCCCGTGGCGGCGGCCACGTCGAAGAATTGGCCAAATCTACTGGATTGGATCAGCGCCGCGGTGGCCCCAGAAACGACCTGCGGAGCGTCTTTTTCGAAGCGATGCTGCAAGTCAAAAGCGAAGCAGTCGTCCGTCTCGGCGTCCACAGCGTCGGCGCCGCCTGTGTATGTGAGCGCGGCGGGGGCGGCGTCTCTCGCTGCATCGGCGGCGAACAGGCGGACCGTCACCGAAACAAAAGCGACATCGCCAACTGCGGCTGCGATGTCGTCAGACATTGGCGCGATCGGGGCTGCGGCGGCGATTCGCGGTTCGGCGAATCCGGCTTCTTTGGCGAGCCGAACAAACTCAGACCAGACCAGCGCGCCACCCAGGCATTCGCCATAGAGCACTGGATCACGCCGGGCCGCTTCTGAGAGTGGTTTGTCGGCGTAGATGTCCGCGAAGTAGAACTCGCCGCCGGGTTTCAGCAGGCGCCGGACGGCGGCGAACACGGCTGGCTTGTCGGTCGCCAGATTGATCACGCAGTTTGAGATCACGACATCGAAGCCAGCCTTCGGCAGGTCCAGCTCATCTAGCCGCTCAAGATATCCTTCCAGAAAGGCGACATTGCTCACGGCGTGGCCGAATTTTTCGCGATGCCATTCGCGCCGCCGTTCGGCGACCTCCAGCTGCTTTGCGGTCATGTCGACGCCCACAACCCGGCCGCTCTCGCCGACCAGTTGGCTCAAAACATAGACGTCGCGTCCGGCGCCGCAGCCGAGATCTAACGTTTGCGCCCCGCTCAACGCTTCGGGAGCGATTAGGCCGCAGCCGAAATAGCGTGCGCGCGTCTCGTCATGCAGATTGTCGATGAGCGCCGCCAGGCGCGCGGTCGGGGCGGCGGAGGTGGCGCAGGCGGATGTCTTGAGATCGCACGATTGGCTCAGCTCATCGCCATAATACTGTTTGACCGACGCGCGAACGTCATCCTCGGTGTTGAGCGGCTGGTTCTGCGTCGTCATCGATTGCCCTTTTTTTTAAGCGTCCAACCCCACCTCTGGCGCGAGTTTCTATATATGATCAACCGTCTGGCGCTCACGATTGCGCGGGTTTGCCGCGGTCGTCGCATTGAGCCGCCTTGCGTTTGTAGATCTGTTCTATTTATCTGACAAAAATAGTAAGCTTCGCGGGCAAGCGGTTGCGCTGCGCCTGCAGGGGTAGAAGAACTGCTGTGCTCGCAATGCGGCGAGCCGGAGACAGGAACCGAGATTGGCCTCGCCGATCCGATCGGAGCGACGAATTGAAACTCAGTCTTGAAGGCGTGACCCGTCGCTTCGGCGCACAGCTGGCGGTCGAGCATCTGGATTTGAACATCGCCGCCGGAGAGGTGGTGACGCTGCTCGGCCCGTCCGGATGCGGTAAGTCGACGACGTTGCGGATCGCCGCCGGCGTCGAACGCCAAGATGGCGGCCGCGTTCTGGTTGATGGGCAAGTGGTTTCGGATTCAAGCCGTCATGATCCGCCGGAGAGCCGCGGCGTCGGGTTGATGTTTCAGGAATTCGCGCTGTTTCCTCATCTCACGGCTGCGCAAAATGTCGCATTCGGCCTCAAGAATCAGGATCGGGCGGAGAAAAAACGGCGCGCTGTCGAGGAATTGGAGCGTGTTGGCCTGGCGGGACGCGGCGACTGTTATCCTCACCAGCTGTCGGGCGGCGAGCAGCAGCGCGTCGCATTGGCGCGGGCTCTGGCGCCAAAACCGAGCGTTATGCTGATGGATGAGCCATTCTCATCCCTTGATCACCGGTTGCGCGACCAGGTGCGGGATGAGGCGTTGGGTATTTTGAAGGCGGCCGGCGCGGCGGTTCTTCTCGTTACCCATGATCCGGACGAAGCGCTGCGCATGAGCGATCGGATTGCACTGATGCGCGCCGGGCGGATTGTACAAATTGGCGCGCCTTACCACGTCTATAACCACCCGGTGGATCGTAAATCGGCGGCGTTTTTCTCCGATCTCAATATCATCCACGGGATGGTGCGGGCGCAGCAAACAGATACTCCCTTCGGCCGTTTCCTGACGCCGGGGTTGGCCGACGGCGCTGACGTCGAAATTATTATTCGTCCTCAACACCTTAAGATCGATGTTGATGAGGCGCCGACCCCTTGTGCTCGGAATGGCGCGCCGGCTCGCGGCGTTGTCGAGCGCGCGCGGTTCATGGGCGCATATTCCTTGATTGAGGCGCGGATGGATTATCACGGCGATATCCTCAGCGCGACGATACCCGGCGCGTTCTTACCGCCGATTGGCGAACCGCTGTGGTTGTCTTTGCGTCGCGATCGGTGTTTCGTGTTCCCATGCGCGGTTCAAACACAGCTCGAATGGCCGTATCTCGCGCCGCAGCCGAAGCAAGGGGATCGTCTCATCGGTCACGCCTCGCCGGCGCGGCGCCCGCGCGACGTCCGCGATAGTCCGGCGAACACGTCGAACGTCGCGGCTGGCTGACGCCGGTTCGATTGCGCTGCAGGCGAGATCTTTGCATAAAGATCATCGACATGCGGCCGGGGCTGGTTCTTCGGCACTGTAAGAACGATATTCAAAGCGTAGGCTGGCGCAAAACAGCGCCGCGCCGCCGCTGTTATGGGAGACGGATAATGGGACAGTTCGGCATTTGGCAGATTGTCATCATCGTAATCTTGGCCGTGCTGCTCTTCGGCCGAGGTAAGATTTCACAGCTGATGGGCGACGTCGCTAAGGGGATCAACGCCTTCAAAAAAGGCATGAAGGACGGTTCGGAAGAAGACGCCGCCGGGTCGAAAGCGATCCACGAGGACGGCCGCACCGTTGATGCGTCGGCGACGCAGACCAAAACTGAGCACAGCAAGGGCTAAACCCGAGCGGCGACGCTGCGGCGAGGGGAGAACTCAAGATGCTCGATATTGGCGGCTGGGAGATTTTCGTCATCCTGGCGATTGCGCTGATTGTTGTAGGGCCGAAGGATCTGCCGGTAATGATCCGCAATGTCGGCCGGTGGGTTGGCAAGGCGCGGGGATTGGCGCGAGATTTCCAGGCGGGAATGGACGAGGCGGCGCGGCAAGCGGACCTCGACGAAGCGCGGAAAGCGGCGGACATCAGCTCGACGCTCCGGGAAGAGGGGCGCAAGATCGAGTCGGATCTCCGCTCCGATTCGCCAACCTCGTCGACGGCGTCTGCGAGCAGGGTCGAGCCGGAGGCGCCCTCCTACCCAACGGCGAGCAGCGCGGCGCCTTCGCGTCCGGCTGCGGAGCGGGAATATCGGGAGCGAGACCGGCCCGCATCATCGGCGCGGGGGGCGAGCGAGAAAGAGCGCGCCGCCGCGTCCGATCCGAGAGCTTCGGAGGACGACGCCCTGTTGGCGGAGTTTGGCCGAGGCGTGCGCAATGGCCGTGGCGGTTAACGCTGGCGGCCAGCGCTGCTCTTTATTCTAATCGTGATCGGTCGGGCGAGAACCGCTCGCCGGTCGCCCCCTAGGAATTGCAGTACCTGACCTGGCGGCGTTATGTCGGCTGAGGGAAGGCGCCGGGTCGGCTTTTGTCCGCGGCGTTGCGTCAACTGGAGTAGAACATGGCGCGTTCGGCTGAGGAAGATGGCCATATTGAAGGCACGCAAGCGCCGCTGATTGAGCATCTGGCGGAGTTGCGGTCACGCATGATGCGAGCCTTATTGGCGCTCGCCATCGCAGTTGTCATTTGTTTTGTTTTTGCTCGTGAGATCTTCCAGTTCTTGAGCTTTCCGCTGGCGGAGGAGCTGAGAAGTCGGGGAATGAAGCCGCAGCTGATTATCACGTCGCTGCCGGAAAAGTTCCTGACGGACTTGAAGGTTGCGGTCTATGCGGGGCTTTATTTTTCATTCCCGCTGATTGCGGCGCAGCTTTGGCGATTTGTAGCGCCGGGGTTGTATCAGGACGAAAAAAACGCGTTCTGGCCGTTCTTGGTGGCCACGCCGATCCTGTTCGGATTGGGCGGCGCGCTGGTTTATTTCATCATTTCGCCGTTAGCGTTCGGCTTTTTCCTCGACTATACGGCGGACGCCTCATCGGCTGAGGGATCGCTGATTGATGTTCAGCCGAAGGTCAGCGAGTATTTGTCGATCGTCATGACGCTGATCTTCGCGTTCGGCCTCGCTTTTCAGCTGCCGGTGCTGTTGACCCTGTTGGGCCGGGCCGGGATTGTCTCGGCCCAGGGGCTGGCGTCAGGTCGGAAATATGCGGTCGTCGGCATCGCCGTGGCGGCCGCGGCGTTGACCCCGCCTGATCCGATTAGCCAGCTTGGCTTGGGCGTGCCGCTGTATCTGCTTTATGAGATCTCGATCATTCTCGTGCGCGGCGTCGAACGGAAACGCGATGAGCGTTTACGCGCTGAGGGGTATTTCGACGATGACGAGTAGGCCGC
The DNA here is from genome assembly GCA_022760355.1 of Neomegalonema sp. Taxonomy (GTDB): domain Bacteria; phylum Pseudomonadota; class Alphaproteobacteria; order Rhodobacterales; family Rhodobacteraceae; genus JALEGB01. Next base: position 18,878 of record JALEGB010000123.1, on the reverse strand, counting down.
TGAGCGGAGGGGCGCGGCGATGAGCAGCGATGAACGGCTTGCGGTTGCGGCGGAGCGTATCGCGTCGGCGCTGGAGCGGTTGGCGCCGCCCCCGGCCGAACCAATCGATTTTGACGCAGCGGAGGCGTTTGTCTGGCGGCCGGGGCGACTGTCCGCGTTTGGCGCGCCCCCGGCCGATCGGTTGGATCCGGTCGCGAAGGTCGCGGGCGTCGATATCGATCTGCTTGTCGGCGTCGACCGGGCGCGGGAGCAGCTGCTCGAGAATACGCGCCGCTTCGCCAGAGGTCTTCCCGCGAACAATGCGCTGCTCTGGGGCGCGCGGGGGATGGGGAAGTCCTCCTTGGTCAAGGCCGCGCACCGCGCCGTAAATGCGGAGGGCGGCAGGCTGCGGCTGATCGAAATCCTGCGCGAGGATCTGCCGACGCTGGATCGATTGCTGACGCTGATCAGGAGCGCCGATACGCGGGTGCTGTTGTTCTGCGATGATCTTTCGTTTGAGAAAGACGACGCGCATTACAAAGCTTTGAAGGCCGTGCTGGATGGCGGCGTTGAGGGGCGCCCGGCGAATGCGATTGTTTATGCGACGTCCAATCGGCGCCATTTGATGCCGCGGGACATGATCGAGAATGAACGCCAAGTTGGGCTGCATCCGGGCGAGGCCGTGGAGGAAAAGGTCTCTCTATCTGATCGCTTTGGGCTTTGGCTCGGCTTTCATGGCTGTGGGCAGGACCAATATCTGGAAATGGTCGCCGGTTACGCCGCCGCCTATCGGCTGGATGTCGCGCCTGAACGGCTGCGCGCCGAAGCGATCGAATGGCGCCAGACGCGCGGTTCGGCGTCTGGTCGCGTTGCGTGGCAATTTATTCAGGATCTCTCGGGCCGCCTGGGGCGGCGGTTGGAGCGGTCTGATGAGGCGGCGGGCCGATAAGCCGCCTCTCAGCGAACGGCTGGAACAGCCTTTCTCCTGACCGCGGGAAGATGTTCGCGATAAAACAATGACCTAGGGCGGTAAGTCGATCCAATCTGCTCGGCGGCCCAAGGCGCGAAAGCGTTGTTTCTTCGGGCCCTTGATCCTGCGGTCCGTGGCGCGCTTGGCGGGGCTCTGTTAGTTCTTATCCAAATCGGTCGGATAGCGCGCTGCGGCTTGGTCGCCGAATGCGGCGCGAGATGCGCGTTCACGGCGCCAGCCACTCGATTGCTCGCTCAGCAATGGCGATGTGCGTGGACGCGTCGCGGCCGGCTCGACGCCCGCCGTCGCTGCGGTTCCGCGCAGAAAAGCGAGCTTAAGCAACGCAATCGCGGCGAAGCCGGCGAAGCCGATCGGCGCCACGACATTGCCGATCATGTCAAATGCGCCCTTCAGCTCCGCTTCGAGCCGCTCGCGATCAATCACATCTTCCGGCTCATCGGTCGCCTCCGCCAGCTCGGCTGGGGATAGCGCTGTGTCCTTGGGCTTCACGGCTGCAACCGCGGTTGGTTTTTTCTTTTCGGCCGCTTTTTCGGCTGCGAGCGCGGCGATCGGATCACCTTTGGTGCAGCGGCGCCTTGGGCCTTCATATGGCTGGTAAGAACAATCGCGCCGGCGGAAAGAGCGATAATGCGCGGAGCAAGCGGCGTAGTCGCAGCCCAACTGATCTTCTGTGGTCGCTGCAGGCTCTTCGTCAACGAGCGGATTAATATCAAGCTCATCATCAACGAAAGCTGGCGCGGTGGCGGCGGCGTCGGGTTTGGGCGTCGTGGCGGTCTCCGCCGCCGCTGCAGGTTTTTCGGGCGCCTCCAGCGCGCAGGGCAGGCGTGGTCCTTCATAGGGCTGATAGCTGCAGTCGGAGCGCCTGAAACTGCGATAGCGCGCGGAGCAGGCTGCGATATTACAGCTTTGCTTCTTCGCCGCCGCCGCTGGCGCTGGCGATGTTGCAGGTTTTGGGGCTGGCGTTGGGCTTAGCGTGGGCGCCGCCGCGCTGGGCTCCGCAGTCACGCGTTGGCATGCGGGATGACTGCTCAGGCGTGGTTGGGCGGCGCAGACTTTTCGCAGACAGGCGCTGCATGCGCCGGGATCGGAGCGCCCGGTGCTCGGGCCGCAGACGCTCCAGCATGAGCGGAAAGAGAGGCCGGCCGGGTCGTTGGATTGCGCGCGCGCGACGCTGACAAACGCCGTAAAGGCGGCGACGATAAGCAGCGCTTGCCGCAGCTGGCGGATCAAAGCTGTTCCTGGCCGCAATCGCATCGGTTCCCCAAGTCCCATGATCGTCTCTTCGCCTCGATCTCGCCGCAGGGCGACCTCGATCTGTTTGAGGTTCGTCCGTGTTTATTTTGCGGCGGCTGAACGGCGCAATCGCGCGTTCGGTTGTAGATGACGCCGTTCACGCGATTGTTGCGCGTTCGGCGTCACGTTAACTGCAATTTTCAGTCCAACCAATCGGCGCCTAGAGCTTGTTGATGTTTCACGGAACCATCAACAAGCTCCAAGTCTCTGTTTGGTCGCGATTTGCGAGCCGTTAGATGGGTCCATCTAACTTCAAATCGCTTCTAGAGGTAAGGGGTCGGGTCAACCGGCTCAGAGCCGCGGCGCAGTTCAAAATGCAGCGTCGCGGGGCCCGATTTTGGCGTCGCGACATGCGCAATCGTGGCGCCTTGGGCGATGGTTTGTCCCTTCCGAACAGCAACGCGCTCGACACGCCCATAAACGGTGATCATGCCGCCCCCATGCTTAACGATCACAACCGGCCCGACGGGTCCGCTCGGGTTCGAGATGAAGGCGACGGTGCCTGGGGCTGCGGCGCGAACTGGCGCGCCCGGGGCGGCGGCGATATCCACCCCGTCATTCGGCGCAGAGCCCGCGGTCTCGCCGAAAACGCCGACGATCGGCCCTGTGACTGGACGGGTCATTTTTCCTGGAGCCGCTGGCGTCGGCGCGTAGCTGGCGGGCGGCGCAGGCAGGCGCGGCGGCGTCGGGGAGACGCTGGGCGCGCCGCCGGGAATGAGCAGCTGTTGGCCAAGCTTGATGGTGAAGCTCGCATCGAGCCCATTGGCCGACTGAATCTGCGCTGGCGTGACGCCGTAGCGTTTGCCGAGCGAGTACACCGTATCGCCTTTCACCACAGTATGGGTGCGGCCGGCGACGGAGGGGGCGCGGCGGGGCGCGATCGGCGCGGGCGGCGCGACGGCGGGCGCCGGCGCTACGGCGACGGGAGCCGGCGCTGGCGGCGGTGTGGGCGCGACCGCGGCGCGGCGGGGTTTGGGAATTTTGGGCGCGTCTGCGGTTTTGACATCGCTTGGCGCACTCGGGCGGGTGCTCCAGGCGGAGCCGCATCCGGAAAGCGCAAGCAGGGCGGCCACGGCCGCAGAGAGCCGCAGAGTGGCGCGGCGGGCGCCGCCGGAACGCGGCGGAGTACGATCGCAGGGCATGGGCGTCCTTTCGGCTGCGGAAGGCGGGGGCCGACTGAACTGACGAATCAGCTGCGTCGCCCACGCGAAAAGCGCCTTAAGGACTAGACGGGAGCGTTTAACGTCACGTTGACGCCGTACTTTAACGATGCTTCGTCTGTATTGGAGGGGCGAATTGTGAACAAAAAAGCCCTGGAGCAATCGCTCCAGGGCCGGGTTCTGAGGCGTTTGCGCCGCCCAATCAGCTGGTGATCTCTTTCCATTCGCCAGTTTCAGTACGGCAAGCAACGCCTTCCGCGGTCTCTTCCTTGCCGTCGATCCGGATCGAGGTGGTGTATTTGCGGCAGGTCCGGCCGTCATCCGCCACGTAAGCAGGTTGCGGGGTGATTTCGCCAGCGAAGCCGCTGTCTGGGTTGCTCCAGCTCGATGCGCGGCCTGACGGATAGTTTTCAAGCGCGTCGTGGGTCGCCGCGGCGGCGAGACGACGGTCTTCTTCGTCCATCCGGCGGCCAATTTCGCTGCCGATCAGCGCGCCAAGGCCGGCGCCGACGATGATCGCGACCGTCTTGCCGCTGCCTTTGCCAATCGTGCTGCCGACCGCCGCGCCGACCAGCGCGCCGACGCCAGTGCCGATCGTCGCCTTCGAGGGGCCATCCTGCGAGCAGGCGGCCATCGAGCCGACGAGGCTGAGCGCGATAAGGCCGGACGCGGCCGGGCGCAGGATCGTGGATTGCATCAGTTTGTTCCGCATATGTCGAACTCCGCTCTATGGTGGTTGGACTCGCGTAGGGTTTGATTTTCTTACGGCGACGCCTTGTGTTCCGTCGCTGCATCCTACGCAAACGTGGCGTCAGCGCGGCAACGCCGCTGCTGAGCCAAATTCTTCCCTTGCAGTGCCGCCCAAGCAACGTCAGCGCGTCGCGTAGATCGGCCATGCCGCCAACCGCGACCATAATTCCGTACTGCGGCCGACGCTAGCGCCTGTTATCGCCCGTTCGTGAATTGCTTTTGGATTGGCAAAGCGTTGTTCTCGCCTGCCGATCTCAGGAGTTTATAGTATGCGCGGCGTCGTCGCGCGCAGCTTGTCTGGTGCGCTTTCACGTCTATCGTTGCGCAAGAGAGACGGTGCGGAAGTGAGACGGTGCGGTCGGCGCGGGAGAGCGAAGTGAGTGACGATCAACAGGCGGCGCAGTTGGATCCAGCGGGTGGATGCGACCCGTTTGAACTTGCCCAATCTTGGCTGGATGCGGCGGAGCCCGGCGAGCTGAACGACCCTAATGCAATGGCGCTGGCGACGGTGGATTCGGATGGCCTTCCCAATGTCCGTATGGTTCTTTTGAAAGAGATCGAGGGCGCGGCGCCGGGCGGGCGCGGCGCATTCGTCTTTTACACCAACTTCGAAAGCGCCAAGGGGCGTGAGTTGGCGGCGAACCCGAAAGCGGCGATTGTGCTGCATTGGAAGTCGCTCCGGCGGCAGCTGCGCGCGCGTGGAGCAGTTGAGAGAGCGCCGGACGAGCAGGCTGACGCTTATTTCCGCAGCCGATCTTACAAAAGCCGGATCGGCGCTTGGGCGTCCGCGCAGTCGCGGCCGCTTACAAGCCGCACTGCGCTGATCGCCGAAGCGGGGTTGGCGGCGGCGCGCTACCCGCTTGATCCGCCGCGCCCGCCGCATTGGGGCGGTTTTCGGATCATCCCGGAGCAGATCGAGTTCTGGTCCGATGGGGCGCATCGGCTGCATGATCGGTTTTTGTGGCGTTGGACCGGGGAAAACTGGGACGTAACGCGGTTGAACCCCTGAATTTGCGGTGCGCTCAGCCTTCGGGGCGACGCGGCATCGGTGGCCGAAAAAGATGGTTTCGTGAGCCGGGTGATGATTTTTCGGTCTCGATTCAGTACGAAAACCGGTAGTTCTGGCGTATGATTAATCGCGCCGTGGATTAGTCGACAAATACGGATGGAAGGCGGATTTTCGCGCGCGGCAGTGCGAAATGAGGAAGCATCGGATGAACGAGACGCAGTTTAGCGACGCAGCCGTGATCGCCCTTGAGGGGCGCCCGACCGGCGATTTTATCGACGGGTATCTGGCGGGACTGGCGACCGCGAACGCCGCTTTGTCGGGCGCGCCCGCGAACAGTTTCTTTTATTCGTTCGATTGGATTGGCGACGCGTCCGAGCCGGTTGAGGCCTCCCTGCATGGCGCCTTTCAAAGCAAGCCGGAAATGATGGCGTTTGAAGTCTCGCCGTTGGCCGATTGGCGTGCAGAAGCGTTGGAGCTGGCGCGCCGCTGGCTTGGGCGCCACTTGCCGCCTCCGGCGGGGGAAGCCGTCGCGGATGAATTCGTTGAGATCATGACCGCGTTTATTGCTGACGGTCGGGCGGACGTCTTCACCATCCGCCCTACGGCGCCGGCGGGCCGCGCCGATTTTGAGCCGCGGATCGGCGCGAGTTTTGATCATATCATGTTTGAAACTGTTGACGGGCGGCTGTTGCTCGAATTTTCCCACGACGCCTGACAGAAGCCCGACTGGCCGCCCCTGTCATGCTGAGGCGCGCAAGCCGCCTATCTGGCGCCCGCGCGGCGGCGTTTACGCGGTCGGCGCCGCGAGTAGGTCGGAAAAGTGCGCGCTGCGGAGGGGCCTGGAGAACAGAAATCCCTGCAGCGTGTCGCATCCCATCTCGGTGAGCATGTCCGCTTGCGCCGTCTTTTCCACGCCCTCGGCGGTGACCTTGACGTTGAGCCCATGCGCCATCTGAATAATGCTGGCGACGACGTTGCGGTGGTCGGGGCACTCTAAAATCGTGCTGATCAGCGCCCGATCCAGCTTAATCCGTCCGGGTCTGAGACGCATCAGAGCGACGATGGAAGCATGGCCTGAACCGAAATCATCAATCTCAATATTGATTCCGGCGTCGGCGATCGATGTGAGCGTCCGCCCAACTTCCGGCGGCAAATCATCCAGCACCATCGATTCGAGCAGCTCAAAGGTCAGGCCTTCGCGCGCGCCTTCGGGCGCCAGCCCGTCGAGCAGATCCGGATCGGCCAGGCGTCCCGCGGAGACATTGACGGAAAGCTTCGGCAATATCAGGCCGGCGTCGCGCCAAGCCCGTAAATCAGTCATCGCCCGGTTGCAGATGGCCTTATCAATCGCCGGCAACATGCCGAGTTCCGCCGCGAAGCTGATGAATTCGTCCGGACCGATCATTCGCCCGCTCGATCTGCGCCAGCGCACCAGCGCCTCGGCCCCTACGATCTGGCGGGTGCGCGCATCCACTTGGGGTTGATAGACCGGCACGAATTCCTTGCGCTCCATGGCGCTCATCAGTCCATTGCGCAGCCGATGCCGCGCATTCGCGGCTCGGCGGAGCGAGCGATCGAAAAATGAGGTCTGTCCGCCCCCTTGTGTTTTGGATTGGCGCAGGGCGAGGTCGGCTTGCGCCAACAGATCACTGCTCGTCGTTGGCGCGCGGCTCTGTTCGCGCAAGGCGATCCCGACGCTGGCGCCCAGCCTCGTGCGCAGCCCGTCGCCCGTCGCGACCTCGCGCAGCGCCCCGACTATTTCCGCGCCCCAAGCCGCAAAAACGCGTCGAGCCGCGCGAATGCCGCCATTTGCGACGCCGGCAAGCACAAATTCGTCGCCGCCAAGGCGCGCCGCGATTGCTTCACGCCCACAGGCTGAATCGCTCAAGCCGTTGCTCGGGCGCGATGCGGCGATCTCCGCCAACCGGCGGGCGGCTTCGCGCATGATGCTATCGCCCGCAGCGTGCCCAAGCGTATCATTGACCTGCTTGAACCGGTCTAAATCGATATGCAGAACGCCAAGCGTTCGATGCCGGCAATTGATGAGCTGCCGCAGCGTCGAGTCCAGCCATACAAACAGCCGCCGTCGGTTCGCCAGCCCCGTTAGGGCGTCTACTTGGGCGAGACGGCGGTTTTCTTCCGTGGCGATCTGAGCATCCCGCAGCGACTCAGCAAGTTCGGAGTTGGCGGCGCCGAGCTGCTCGTTGGCGAGGTAGAGTTCGCGGCTTTTTTCATCCAGCAGCTGTTCAGCGGTCTTGCGAGCAAGACGCTCGCGCTCCAAGCGCTTTTTCAGCTTCTGCGCTTCAAGCGCAGGATCAGGCTGGCGCGGCGAATGCGTCATCATCGGCAGCGCCTTTAGCCACTTGTCGCGAAATCAAGATCATCAGCCCGTCCGAGGTTGCGTTGCATTCGACCGCAAGCGTCGCGTCGAAGTGCGCCGCGCAGCCCTCGATAAGGCCGACGCACAGCTCGCCAAGCGGGCGGCAAGAGCAGTAGTCGAGCTCAAGCCTGTCGTGTGAAAGACGGTGCGGCGTCAGGGTTGGCAATTCCGCATCCGGGTATAGCTTTTTTACTTCGACATGGATGACGTTTTCGACGCTTTCGATGAAGTCGAGCGGATCTTCCGCGTCGCGGATGAAATGCGGATGCAGCGCCGCCAGCCGATGGAAGAGATGACCGCCAAATGCGCGGATCAATTGTGGGGCCGGGCGGTTGATGATGGTGGAAAGCGCGCCAATCAGCGCCGCGAGCTCCGCAAAATCATAGCGGCCAACGGCGGTATAGGCGCCGCCGGATGGCGGATTGGCGTTGTCGATCATCTGATCGACCACGTCGTCGCCGTGGCTTTGTTCAACAAAGTCGATGAACTCGGTAAAAACCACGCCCTTCATCACCCGCCTCCTTTTTCAAGCTAAGGTATGCGCCAGTGGTGAAAAAAGTTGCGCTAAACGTTCTTAACGTATGTTCCACTGCTCATTTTGCGACTTTTCTAGAAAAAATGGTTATAGCTCCACAACGCAGACGAGTTCTCGCGCACAGATATGCGTTTCACTTGGGGCGCCAAGCGCATTATTAATATAAGTCCGCCCATCTCGGCGGACATGTCGATTGAGATGGCTGTGCCCATAAATATGGATCTGCGACTCCACCGCGTTGACTTGGGCGTCAAGGCGGGCCGAGCCGAGGACGGGGCCGAGCAGTTTGCGAACGCCGCGCGCCGGAAGCGGCATAACGTCAATCCGCGGCAAAAAATGTGAGAAGCTGACGACGAGATTGTCCGGCGCGGCTGGCGAGCGCTCGAGCACCGGGTGGTTCTGGGACAGAAAATGGTCGGTCACCTCCGCGTCGGAGCGCCCAGACCAATTGCAGCGTCGATAGTCCATCCAACGCATGCGCAGCTCATCGGACGGCGCGCCGAACGTGCCATCATACCAGCTCAGGAGCGGAATGATCTCCAGCCCCTTCGTCTGGTAGGGCCGCATCGATACGCCATGATCACTGGCGATGGCCGCGATCCGATCGAACTTGTCGAAGGAGGAGGGCGCCTCTTCGCCACCGATCCACAGATCATGGTTGCCTGGGACAAAGAACACCTCAGCAAAGCGGTGCTTGAGGGTGTGAAAGCCGGCGGCGACTCGTTCTTCAACGTGGCTGATATCCCCGGCGAGGATGAGGAGGTCCTGCGTATAGTCGGCCGTGGAGAGGTTTTCGATCCAGCGGGCGTTCTCCGAATAGTCCACATGAAGATCGGAAATCGCAAACAGTCTCATGGCGTCCCGGCCTTTGATCCGCGGTCAATCTGGAGGCGCGCCGCTCAGGTCGGCGCCAGCTTTCGCATGCGCAATTTAGTGATCTGATGGCGCTGCCGCTCCAAAATTTCGAAACGGAAGCCGTGGAAGATAAAAATTTGGCCTTTGGTCGGGATCGTTTGCGCTTCGTGGATCACCAGGCCTGCGATCGTCGTCGCCTCGTCGTCCGGCAACTTCCAATCAAACAGCCGGTTGAGGTCGCGAATAGCGGCGCCGCCATCGACGACGAATACATCCTCGCCTTCCCGCGTCACGCCGTCGACTTCGTCATCATGCTCGTCCGAAATCTCGCCGACAATTTCCTCAAGAATATCTTCAAGCGTCACCAGCCCCTGCAGCGCGCCATATTCATCAACAACCAATGCGAAGTGGCTTTTGCGGGCGAGGAACGCCCGAAGCTGGTTGGCGAGGGAGGTTGTGTCCGGCACGAACCAAGGCGCCATCGCAACGGACATCACATCCAGTTCGCTCAGCCGCTCCGGCGAGCCGTCAGGGCCGCGCATCAGCCGGTCCACCTCCCGCAGCAGATCCCGCGCATGCAAAATGCCGACGATGTTCTCACTGTCGTCTTGATACAGGGGAATGCGAGTGTAGGGGCTTTTGAGACATTGGTCGATGATCTCACTCGGCGGCAGCGCGCCATCGATCATCAAAATATTGCGGCGGTGGATCATCACTTGGTTCACCTCGCGATCATCCAGCTCCAGCGCGCCGAGCAGCCGATCGCGCGCATCCCGCGCCACGGCGCCTTCATCATGGTGCAGATCGATCGCACCGCGGATCTCCTCTCGCGCCAGGACGGCGAGTTTTGGGTCCGGGCGCAGGCCGAAGATTGAGAGCACGCCGCGCACGATCCATCGGACAACGCCAACAGCTGGCGAGAACACTTGAACCGCGAGCGATATTGGCCGCGATACGCGCGTCGCCGCGGCCTCCGGCATCATGATGGCGTAGGTTTTGGGCAGAACTTCTGAGAAGATCAGCACCAGCAACGTCATCACCAACGTCGCGACTGCAACGCCGGAGGCGCCGAAGAAGGATTGCAGCAGCGATGTTGCGAGCGATGCGGCGAGAATATTGACGAGGTTATTTCCGAGCAGAATCGCGCCGATGAGCCGTTCGCTGTCCTCCGTTAGCCGCAGCGCAGCGCCGGCGGCGCGCGAGCCTTCATCCGCCATGCGCCGAAGACGGGGGCGGCTGGCGGCGGTCAGCGCGGTTTCGGATCCGGAGAAAAACGCGGACATCAATAGCAGCGCCAACACGCCGAGAGCGGTGAGCCAGGCGGTGAGGGCCGACGGGCCGGCGCTGGCGGCTTCAGTTGCGATGGTGGGATCCATGAACGGCGAACTTCCGGTGGCTGTTTCTCAATGCGATCTAATGTGTCGCGAGCACGCCCCTTTCTATACGGGCGCGCCGCCACCAGCTAGCGTGTAAGTCCTTGCAGGAACGTAAAGGTTTCATTCATCATCGCGCGCTCATCGCCATATAGGCGCGCTGACGAGATTTCATGACGAAGATCGCCGTCATCGCCGGATCAAACCGTAAAGAAGCCGAGAGCCATCGGGTGGGCGAGATCGCTAGTCAGATGCTCGAAGAGATCGGCGCAACCGCAGATCTTATCTCGCTGCGGGATATTGAGCTGCCTTTGTGGGATGAAAGCAAAGGGTCGAAGGATCTGCCGGAAGACAGCCCATGGCGCACCATCTGGCCTGGGGTTTCTGAGCGGCTCAAAGCGGCGGATGGGATGGTGGTGATTTCGCCAGAGTGGCACGGTATGGCGAGCCCGCATCTGAAAAATCTGTTGAGCTGCTGCACGGATCGAGAGCTCGCATTCAAGCCAGGATATTTGATCAGCGTCTCCTCCTCGATCGGCGGCGCCTATCCGATCGCGGAATTGCGGATGTCTGGCTATAAAAACAACTATGCGCATTGGTTGCCGGATCATTTGATCATTCGGAATGTCGCCAGCTTCCGGCCGGGCGCGGCGGATGATGCGGCGCCGGACTGGTTGGCGCCGCGGATGCGACACGGCTTGAAGGTGCTGTGCGCATATGCCGAAGCTGCGAAGCCGATCCGGGCCGAGGTCGTTGATCTCGATCTGCTGCGCAACGGAATGTAACGACATACGGCCCGCATGGGCGGTTCGCGCCCATGCGGCTTGCGCAGCGGAGCGGAACTTGCAACGAGCGGCCCCAGACATCAATGCGTAAACCAAGTTCGGTAAGCTTGGTCCGGGTATCCCACGAGGGCGCGCGCCGCCCTCGTGCGGCCTGAGCAAATGAGAGAAGGGGGCCGCGGTGGGTCGGCTGTTCGGAAGATACTGGGTCGCCTGCGGCGCTGTCATGATGCTGAGCGCCGTCATCGCGATGAGCTCGGCGTCGGCGCAGCAGCTGACGCGACTTGATCCACGGCCTGAAAAAGCGCGTGGCGCGGGCGAAGCCATTTGGGCGGCGAACAAGCGGGCGCTGCCTAAGGGCGCGAAGATGCTGCCGGTCACGCGGGCGCGCAACGCCATCGTGATCGACATCACCAGCAACCGCGTGCTCGGCGTCAAAGCGCCCAGCCGGGCGATTCCGCCGGCGTCGATGACGAAGATGATGACGGCGCTGATGGTGTTCGAGGCGCTGGATCGGGGCGAAGTTCGGTTATCAGATCGGGTTCGGGTCAGCAAAAAAGCGGCGCGGGCGCCCGGCTCCACCTTTGGCTTGCGCGCGCAGGATCGCCCCACGGTGAAGCAGCTCTTGCGCGGGCTGATCACAGCGTCCGGAAATGATGCGGCGATCGCGCTGGCGGAGGCGTTGGGGGGGTCGGAGGACGCGTTCGCAGCCAAGATGACGGCGCGGGCGCGCCGGCTTGGTTTCAAGTCCGCCCAGTTTAGGAACGCGTCGGGATTGCCGGCGGCCGGCCATCGAATTTCTGTGCGCGATCTCGCTAAATTGGCGGCGTATCTTGTCGCGCGGCATCCGAAGCGGTTTCATTTTTTTGGCGAGCGCAGCGTGCGCTACCGCGGCGTCCGGCGCCGCAACCGCAACCCAGCTTTGTTCTTGGATTTGTCGGACCTGAAAGCGCGAGCCGACGGGGTGAAGACCGGATACACCAGCGTTGCCGGCTATTGTGTAGCTGCAACCGCGGTTGTTTCGACCCGGGCTGGGCGGCGGCGCGTGGTGGTGGTGCTCGCGGGGCTGCGCACGGTCGGGCAACGGCGGCGTGAAACGCGTAAGTTGCTGCGTTGGGCGGCCCGACAGGTTCGGCGTCAGCCGCACCGCGCCCGGATCAGCGCCGCGCCCCGTCGGGAGCGGCCGGTAATGCGGTTGCGGAAGGCCGGGCCTGGGGCGGACGCCGTCCGACGCTGGCGGCGGCGCGCGTTCGGCGAGTAGCGATGAAGAGGGTCAGCGCGTGAGCTGGCTCAGACCTTCGCCAACGGGTGCCGCTCCAATACGACTTTCGTCAAGTGATCGTCAGCGAAGCGGGCGTAAGCCTCCGTCGCGGCGATGTCCGCATGACCGAGCAGGGTCTGGATCGAGCGCAGATCCGCGCCGCCTTCCAACAGATGTGTGGCGAAGCTGCGCCGAAAAGCGTGTGGAGAGACTGCGTCAGCGCTCACGCCGGCTTGCGCAGCGAGTTTCTTAAGCAAGCGAAACAGAGTTTGACGCGCCATCGGCCCGCCGCCGCGGCCGGCTGGAAACGCCCAGGGCCCGGCAGCGCCTTTGCCCGCATCGCGATAGGGCAGCCAGCGGGCGATCGCTCGTTGGGCGCTGGGGCCGAGCGGGGTAAGCCGCTCCACTTGGCCCTTGCCGTAGATGCGCAGAAACGGCGGCGCGCCGCGCAGGTCCGCGTCTTTCAGGTTGGTCAGTTCGCTGACGCGCAAGCCGGCGCTGTAGAGCAGCTCAACGCAGGCTGTCGCCCGCGCGCCGGCGGCGCCTTCCATCTGTTCGGCGACGGCGACAATTCGGTCAATCTCAGTCAGGGCCAAGGCCCGCTGGGGCGGCTGGGTCGGTTTTTTGTTGCTGAGCCCGATGGTGGGATCATCCTCTCGCCCGCCTTCGCGCCGCAGATGGCGATAAAAGCCGCGGAGGGACGACAGTCGACGCGCGCGGGTTGAGGCGCTGAGTCCGGCGGCGCGGTCGGCCTCCAGCCGCTCGACCAGATCGGCCTGGCTCGCGTCGCGCAAGGGCGCCGCGCCCGAGCGGCGCGGAAGGGCGGCGGCGACCAGCCTCAGGTCGGCGCGATAGGCGGTCAGCGTGCGGCGGCTCGGTCGGCGTTCCGCGCTGAGCGCAGCGAGAAAATCGTCTATCAGCGCAGCGTCCGCGCTGGTGGGCGACGGTTGATATGGGAGGTCCTTGGGCATGGCGGCGAAACTCGCCGCCGCCGGTTTCTAAAAGGTAAATGTCTGCAATAACGTTGCATTTCTTTTTGCAGCATCGGCGCGCGTCATCGGCTGGACAGGACCGCCTCGATCGCGATCTGGCGCGCCTCATCCACCAGCCCGATCGCAACCAGACGTGTGACGGCGCCGTGAAGCGCTTCGGACGAAATCGGCTTGCTCTTCGCCAGCAGCTTGATCGCCTCGAACGCCAGAGCAGCTTTTTGGCCCGGCTCGACGAAGGCGATCTCAGTTTCATCGGCGAACAATGTGGGGTCGGCGATCGGCACGCCGAAAGCGTCCAACGCCGCCAGCATGCGCCCTGCTTCCAGCTCGCCGCGAACAGCGCGGGCGATGAGCGGCGCGGTTTTCGCCGCATCCCAGCGCTCGCGAAAGTCGCGCGCGGCGATCCGATCGCGCACGCGCTCTTCGACACCGGTCAACAGAGGGTTGGCGCGCAGCAAGGCGGATGCGGTGTCGCCATGCCCCGCCAGGCGAAGCGCGTCGCGCAGTTCCTGCGTCCACCCCGCGGCGCCCTCGGCGGCGGAACCGTCGGCAAGCGTTTTCTTGGCGTAGGCGAGCAGGGCGTCGCCGAGCAGACGCGCCATCATATCGCGCTGTTCGGTGACAGTCGCCCGAGCGAGCGCGGCTGCGGCGCGCGCTGGAAACGCCTCCGCAGGCGCGGTGATCGCTTTGCGGAACGCTTCAACCCGCCCCCAGACGCCGCCCGACTCCGCGGAGGTCGCTTCTTTGTAAGCCGCTGCTAGTTTCGCGGTTTCGACGGCGCCTGAACGCTCCAGCCGTTCGAGCGCTTCGAGGCGCTGGCGCGGCGATGTTTTCTCATCAATGATTGCTGGGAGGATCGACAGCGGCGCGGCGCGGGAGGCGTTGGCCGGGATCGGCAGCTTTAAGCGCCGCATCGCCGCCAGTCGCAGCGGCGACAGCTCCGCTATTTCTTTTGGGGGCGCCGCCAGCTCAAGATATGCGGAATCCGCCATTGCTTCGAGCAAGCCAAGCGTCACCTCGTCTGTTTCGCCAAGGGCCCGGCTCGCCTCAATGGCGACCAGAGCGCCCGCGGTGTCGTCCGCCAGTATTTGGCAGTAGATTCGCGGCAGCGAGCCGCGTTCGGACGGATCCAGAAGCGCGCGACAGAGCGCCTTCTCGCGCCGCGCCACGAGGGCCGGCTCCGCAGCCTTCGCCACGCGCGCGCCGCCCGCGGCCGCGGCGAGACGAGCGGCGGCGTCGGCCGCGCCATACCGCATCAACGCATCGAGCCGAGCTGTCAGGTAGTCTGGCTCCGAGGGATCCGGTTTGCCCGTCGCGGCGGCGCCTGGGCGCGGCGCTTCGAACGCGGTGAGCAATAGACGGATGGCCAAGGCGTTCGCGGAGCGGAGTCGGGTCGGCTCAAAATCCGTGGTTAGTTCAATCGCCTGTTTGAGCGGGATCTTCGACCAAGCTTCGATCGGCAAGCCGAGATCCTTAGCCGTGATCAGGCCAGCGGAGCCGTCATTCAATTTGCTGAGTTCGGCGACCTCAACGGTGGTTGGGGATTTGGGATCCGCCTTCGGCAATGGCGTGCGTTTGGTCGGGTCATCCTCTTCGCCATCCACGGGCGCCGAGATGTCAAGCCTCGGCGGCAACGGGGCGCCGGTTGGTTTCGCAGCGCCGTCGGTCGCGCTTGGTTCGCCGCTGGCGGGCGTCGTCGCAGTGGCGGGCTCGCTTTTGGGCGTTACTCTCGGGGTCGACGCGATCGCGCCGTCGGTGGGCCCGTCGCCGGTCAGGGCTTTATCCATCCAGGGGATCACGCTGCGGGGTTTGCTGTCGATCCCCGTTTGGGCGAACGCGTCCGCGCCAAGGGGGGCGAGCGCCAGCAACGATGCGCCGATACAGGCGGAAACGGAACGGCGAGCAGCGAGAAGCCGAGCAGCGAGAAGCAATGTCATGCAACACTCCCAAGACGGGCCAATGCTCCCGGGTGGGCTTGTGGCCAAGGCGCCTAATGCGGTTACTGGCAATCACTATCGATCGCCAGCCAGAATTTCGCGAGGCGGGAGCCGCGCCGCGACGCAATGCGGGCGAACTATGGCGCCGACGCGATGCTGTTGTCGATGTTTGACGCGGAAACGCGCAAGAGTTCGCCATCTCTGAGCGGTTCAGGGCGCGAACGCCTATCTTCAGGCTCGACGCGCTCGCTCAGTCCTGTTTTACCGAATCGACGATTTTCCGGCGAGCGCACCCTAGAGGCGCCGATTTTGAATAGACCGGGATTGAATAGACCGGTTTTGAATAGGCCGGCGATAAAAGGATGCGACGGGCGGAGGAAACGACAATGGCGCGCGATGGCACGCGAAGCGATGACGACGCTGAAACAGACGCGGCGCGCCGATCGGGCGGGGCGGTCTCGACGGAGCCGCTGGAGGCTGATGAGAGCCCAGCTGCTGCGCAGCCGCCACGCTTTCGTTTGACGCAGACGGTCGCGCTCGTCGGGCTGATGGGCGCTGGAAAAAGCACAATCGGGCGCGCTCTGGCGCAGTCCCTGGGCGTCAGTTTCCGTGATGCGGATCGTGAGATCGAGCGGGCGGCGGCGATGAGCGTGCCGGAAATCTTTGAGCGTTTTGGCGAACCGTATTTCCGGGAAGGCGAGCGGCGTGTGATCGATCGGCTTTTACGGGACCGGCCGCATGTGCTGGCCACCGGCGGCGGGGCCTATATGTGCGCCTCAACCCGAAAAGCGATGAAGGACCGCGCCTTCACCATTTGGCTGCGGGCTGATCTCGAAACGCTTGCGGAGCGCTGTTCGCGTCGTGGCGGCCGGCCGCTGCTGGCCGGGGAAGATATGCGCGCGACGTTGTCGCGCTTGATGGAACAGCGCTACCCGATTTACGCGGAAGCCGATTTTGTGGTCGACAGCCGCGACGTTCCGCAGGACGAGGTGGTGAAAGACGCGTTGGGAATTTTGCGCCGTGAAGGCGCATTGAGGCAGGTCGAGGGATGGACCCAATGAGCGATGGGAGCGCGGCGGCTGGAACGGTTGTGCATGTGCCGCTGGGGGAGCGGGCCTACGATATTCACATCGGACCAGGCGCGCTGGCGCAAGCTGGCGAGATCCTGAAGCCGTTCGCGCCGCAAGGACGGGTGGCGGTGGTTGCGGACCGGACGGTGGCGGATCTGCATCTTGGCGCGTTGGAGGAGACGCTCGGCGCCGCCGGTATTCGCGCGCAGACCATTTTGGTTCCAAGCGGCGAATCCAGCAAGTCGATGCGCATCCTGGAACAGGTGTTGGGCGCGCTGTTAGATCTTCGGCTGGAGCGCTCCGAAACCGTGATCGCCTTTGGCGGCGGGGTTGCGGGCGACCTGGCGGGCTTCGCGGCCGCCATCTTGCGCCGTGGCGTGCGCTGCGTGCAAATCCCAACCACGCTGCTCTCGCAAGTCGACAGCTCGGTGGGCGGAAAAACCGGGATCAACGCGCCGCAGGGCAAAAACCTGATCGGCGCTTTTCATCAGCCGGCCTCGGTGATCGCCGATGTCAGCCTGCTTGACAGCTTGCCGGAGCGGGAGCTGCGGTCCGGCTATGCGGAGGTGGTCAAATACGGGTTGCTCGGCGACGCCGCGTTCTTTGAATGGTTGGAAGCCAATGGAGCGGCGTTGTTGGCCGGCGACGCCGCGGCGCGGACGGAGGCGATTGCGGTTTCATGCCGGGCCAAAGCGCGGATTGTCGTGGAGGACGAGACCGAGGCGGGAAATCGCGCCTTGCTTAATCTTGGCCATACGTTCGGACATGCGCTCGAAGCGGCCACCGGATATTCGGAGCGGCTGCTCCATGGCGAGGGCGTTGCGATCGGAATGGCGCTGGCGTTTGAGACCTCCCGGCGGATGGGGCTTTGCGCTGGTCAGGATGCGGAGCGCGCGGCGGCGCATTTGCGCGCCTGCGATTTGAAGACGCGTCTTGCCGATATTCCGGGCGACTTGCCTTCGGCTGAGGGGCTGATTGAGCTGATGGCGCAGGATAAGAAGGCCAGCGGCGGCAAGCTCACTTTCATCCTGGTGCGCGCCATTGGGCAGGCGTTCAAAACCCAGGAAGTCGATCTGGATGTTGTTCGCGCGGTTTTGTCGGATGAGCTGACGGCAAAGGACGCTGCGGCGTAGGCGCGGCGGCGCGGATCAAGGGGGGCGAATATGGGGCGGCGGCGAAGCGCTTTGCGCCGGGCGATTACGCCGCGGCAGATGCGGCATACGCTCAGCACGGGCGTCAGTAGAATTGCGCCGAGCTGGATGCGGCGGCTCAATTTCTACGGGCGGGGCGTCGCAGTCGAAGATGCGGCGGCGCGCGCGATTTTTACGGATGAGTTCAATGTCGATCGGCCGCTGCGGCCGGAGCAGATCGAATTCATGCGTACGCATTCCTACGCCAACGATCAGCCCTTTTCAGAAGAGTATTGGCGCACGCCATGGCTGTTCCGCGATGAGTTTTTTGAGCTGCGGGACGTATGGATGCATGGGCATACCGGGGTGCTTGCTGATCCGGCGTCAAACGCAATCGTGACCGGCTGGGGCGAGGCGGAGAACCGAAATCGCGACAAAGCCGCCCCGTTGCGGCCGGCGGCGGAAATAGACGCGGTGGTCCTGCCGGTGCGGCGATACACCAGCTACTTCCATATCTTCTTCGATGTGGCCTTGCCGCTCGTGTCCTATTTTGAGAGCGGCGCGCGCCTGGATGCGCCGCATGTGATCGTAATGATGCGCAAGCAGGCGCCGTTCGTGAAGGTGGTGTTGCAGGCCATTTCCGCGGCTTACGGCGCTGAATTACGAGAGATTGGGCCGTGGGAGAAGGCGCTTTGCCGCCGGGCTGTTCAATTTCGGCGCACGCGCCCGGCGGCGGACTGGTATCCGGCGCGGCCTGAGACAGCGCTGCGGTTGCGTGAAATTTTGCTTCAGCACTTTCATCGCGCGCCGGAGCCGCCGCACGCGGGGCTTTATCTGGAGCGGGGACAGGCGAAGCTGCGCAACCTCGCCAATGCGGCGGAGGTTCGGGCGGCGGCCGAGCGGGCGGGGCTGTCGATCTTTCGACCCGAAGCGTCAAATTTCGCCGATCAAATCGCGCGGATGGCGGGGGCGCAGACGGTCTTCGCGGTGCATGGCGCTGCGCTGACGAACATCCTGTTCGCGGATCCGGGCTGCCGCGTGGTGGAGGTGTTTGGGCGGAACTTCGCCAAATCGGTCTATCTCGCTTTGGCGCATATGCTGGGGCATGAGCATATCGGGGTCATCGGCGGCGAGGATGACGATCTGCAGAGCTTCGAAGCGGATCTGGGGGAGGTCGACGCCGCTTTGGCGCAGGCGCAGACCTTGGTTTGAGCGGCGCCGCACGATCGTCGGATGTCCGATGATCTGACGCACGAAGCGCAGCAGGCGGCTGCAATTTGCGGCTTAGGGTCGAAACCCATTCATCAGACGCCGTCAGCCCGGTTTAGGGGCTTGTCGGCTAGAATATCGAGGCGCAGGCGGTGTGGCTCACCGTCAAGCC
>JALEGB010000122.1 GCA_022760355.1 Neomegalonema sp. | reverse complement strand
TCGCCGATCAAGTTGGATCGGCTCCAGGCTCTAACTCTTTGTTTTGTCGCGTGCTGTTCCCGCCAACCGGTATCCACTTGGTCGGCGCACGCTCTAGGGTCGAAACCCCTTCATCAGGCGTCGTCAATCCAAGACACAAGGCGCGGACTTCTTTGCGCATTTGCGGCGATAGGCGTTCGCCCAGTGCGTATATTTTCCCATCTCCGCCTGTCGCTCCAGCAACGCGTCGATAAACTGCCGCTGATGCTTTGGCTTGGACAGTTTTTTGAACGCCTTTTTGTCGGCCTTGTTCATCGAGCAGCCGATGCAGCGGCCTTCCCGTTTAAACTTGCATATGTCGATACATGGAGATGGCAGCTTCTCGCCCATGGTGTTTGCTAATACCTTGCGTCGTTGGTTGATGTGCGAGCATCCAAAAACATAGCGTTTTAGTCAAGATTAAGCGCTGCACTCATCTCGCACGCACAGAGAGGCGATATCATGGATGCATCGAGCAAAACGCCAGCTCAAATCCAGGTTGAACTGCTCGAACCAGTGGGCTTTCAGCCTTTTGGCGACGTGATACAAGCCGGCGAACAGCCGACAATGTGGATTAATCAGGGGCGATGCGGGCGTTTTCATAATCTTGCCCGGCTCGCGTTCGTCCGTGGCCATGCGGGCGTCAGCCTCTTTCGCTCTCAGCCCGTAGAGTTGCCGCACCGCCTCGAGATGATGGAGCGTCATCCCCTCGGGTCGCAGGCGTTTTTGCCGCTTTCCGAGCGGCCGTTCCTAGTAATCGTCGCGCCAGACAACGACGGCGCGCCTGGAACCCCGCGCGCATTTGTTACAGAGGCTGGGCAGGGCGTAAATCTATTGAGAAATGTTTGGCATGGGGTCCTTACGCCGCTGCACGCCACAAGCGATTTCGCCGTGATTGATCGGATCGCAGATGATCCGAATGATCCAGTGCAGAATTTAGAGGAGCACTGGTTTGAACAGCCGCCGATGATTACAGGGTTGGAGGGGCGTCCTGATCAACACAACACCTGACCAGATCCGGTTTGTTTCGCATCAGCCATACAATTTTATCACAAATATCTGAATGACCGCCCAAATCCAGCGCAGGTGCTTGCGGCCGCTTACACAACCCTTAATATTGGAAATTTCCGCCGAAAAAAGCGTCAGTTAGCACTTGCGAAATCGCCCCAAACACGGTTATGCACAAGCCACCGGGGAGGGCGATTGGACATGTTTGGAGACCTTTTCGCAGAACCTGGCGCGCTCAGTAAATGGGTGGAGGAACTTGGCGACAAGCTCCGGTTCTTCGAAATATATCGCAACCCCGAATATATGTGGTTGCTCGCGGATGGCGCCGCCGTCAGCGCGGCTCTGACAACCGCCGCCGGCATGCTCGGCTTTGCCTTTGCGGTCATCCTCGCAGGCGCCCGCACCAGCGGCTATTCGGTCGTCGCCGCCCCAGCAGCGGTATTCGTCGAAGTATTCCGCAATACGCCGCTGATCGTGCAACTGTTCTTCATTGCATTCGGTCTGCCTACCCTCTTCGGCTACGCGCTCGAATTCTGGCAACATGCGTTGATCAGCCTGACGCTGAACTTCTCCGCCTATTTCGCTGAAATTTTGCGCGCCGGCTTTAAGGCCGTGCCGCTGGGGCAAATCGAAGGCGCGCGGGCGCTAGGATTGCGGAGGCGCAGCATCTTCTGGAAGGTAATATTTCCCCAGGCGACGGCGAAGATGTTTCCATCGCTCAATAGCCAGTTCATTTTCCTCTTTCTAACAACCGGCATTATTTCTGAAATTGGCGTCAATGATTTGACAAAAGCTGGGTTTGATATTGACAAAGAGATCTTCAGAACCTTTGAGGTTTTCATTATTTTAACCGTGGGATATATTCTCCTCTCACTTGCCTTCAAAGGTATTCTTCAACTGATCGACAATCACTTCTTTAAATGGAAGCGAGCCCGATGATGGATTTAAATTGGCTCGCAGGCTTTTTTGCCGATATTAATTTCAAGCAGCTGCAAATTGTATCGCTGCAGCTCCTCTATGCAACCCAATTCACAATCTATCTTTCGTTAATCGCTTTCTTCGGCGGCAGCCTTCTGGGATTAGTGGTCGCCCTCGGTCACATCCTACCGAACCGCCTGACGCGCGGCGTCGCCAGCGCATATATGTGGTTTTTCCAATCGACGCCGCTGCTCATGCTCCTGTTCCTGTTCGGCTTGGCCGCCCCTCGGCTGTTCGAGCTCAACGTCGATCCTTGGGTTGCGGCGTCCGCAGCGCTGACCATTTATACAAGCGCCTACCTCGCTGATGTCTGGCGCGGCAGCGTTGAAGCTGTCCATTCGGGACAGTGGGAAGGCGGCTACGCGCTGGGCATGCGCTTTTTCGGCGTGTTGCGCAGGGTTGTAGCGCCCCAAGCGGTGCGGCACGCCGCCGCCCCAACCATCAACATGCTTGTACAGATCATCAAGGGCACCTCGCTCGCCTTCATCATCGGGTTCGAGGATCTGATGCGAATGGGAAAAAAATGGGCGAACGCGCCCGTGCCGGATACGGAGCCCTTCGTCATCTATCCGCTGATGGCGGTGATTTATTTCAGCCTTTGCTTCCCATTGTCGGTCTGGGCGCGGCGGATTGAGCGCCGTCACAACGCCGAAAGAGACCGGCCGCACATATCACAAAGCCAGAAGGCTGCGTGATTCACCGAGCCACCCAAACCAACGAGGTTCATTATGTGGTCTGGATTTAAGTCGATCGCCGCCGCCGCTTTTGCTCTGGGCGCAGCCGCTGCTTCATTCACCGCAGCAGAAGCGCGCGAGCTGAAAGAAATCCTGAAGTCGGGCACCATCAAAATCGGTGTTCCGGAAAGCTTCCCGCCATTCGGCTCGGTTGGCGCTTCGGGCGAGCACGAAGGCTATGATGTCGACGTCGCGAAGATGATCGCGAAGGACATGGGCGTGAAGCTCGAGATGGTTCTGGTCACCTCGAAGCAGCGTATTCCGTTCCTGGAAACCGACCGCGTCGATCTGGTCATCTCGACCCTGGGCGCTAACCCAGACCGCGCAAAGTCGATCTGGTTCAGCCACGCATACGCTCCGTTCTTCTCGGGCGCATTCGCGAAAGCCGGCGTTGAAGTATTCTCGGTTGCCGATCTCGCAGGTAAAAAAGTCGCCGTCACCGGCGGAACCCTGGAAGATCTGAAGCTGAGCGCCGTTGCGCCTAAAGACGCGAAAATCACCCGCTTCGGCGACAATGCCGGCACCATCGCCGCATTCGTCTCGGGTCAGGTTGACGTCATCGTCACCGGCAACATCACCGCGCTGCAGATCTCGAAGGATCATCCTGACTTTGAACTCGAAGTTAAGTTCGTTCTTTCGAACTCGCCTTCGTATATCGGCGTCAAGACCGGCAGCATGGATCTGCTGAAGTGGGTCAACGTTTGGGTTCTGACCCGCAAGCTGAACGGCACCCTCGACACCCTGTCGAAAAAATGGCTCGGCCAGCCGCTGCCGCCGCTGCCAGCGCTCTAAGCTGACGCCACACGGGCGAAGCATCGGACGTCGCGCTTCTGGGCGCGGCGTCTTTTTTTGTGCGGTTGCGCCTGCGCCGCAACCGCCATCCAACCGGCGCGTTTTCGCCGGATTGCCGCGATTAAACGCCCCCCGTCATGGTCGTTCGCAATTTGCCAGGGGAGCCCCTATGCGCATTCGTTCACTCGCAGCCGCAGCGCTGATCGCCCTTTCCGCGCCGGCGGCGGCGGAAAATGTCATCCGCGCTGTTGAGATTGAAACGCCCTACTCTCGCCTATCCGTTAGCCGTGCGACGGCGCATGGCGCGCTGATTGAGATCTATGGCGCGCCGGAGGGGGGAGAAGAAGAGATGGCGGCTCATCTGTCGCTGCCCGGCTGGTTCGCTGACAAACCGTTTCGTGTGATCGAGTTCGATCCGGAGGATGATCGGATCGATCGGATCGTCCTGGTATTCGGCCCCGCGCCGGCTGGCGATCGGATTTGCCATGGCGATCCACGCCGGATCCCGTCTTTTGGAACGCGGGCCCCGACCACCGCCACGGTCGCTTTTTGCGACGGGTTCGAAGTCGAGTCGCGCGCGACTCTGTTCTCAAGCGATCTGGCGTATCCTGGTTCGCCGCGCTTTAAGCGCGCAATGGGGCTGCTGTTCGCCAAAGCCTTGCCGCGGCGCAACCCGAACCGAGACCGCTACCGCTGCAAGCGCAAAGCTCTGCCCTGCTAAGCCGGCGCGCTGCTGCGAAACACAAATGCAGGGCGAGCGTGGAAGCGTTCAACACCGCGCGCGTTTTCCGATCGGCGTGATGTCGTCGGAAGACGCGCCATTTGCGGCGCCCCGCCTGCGCTGGGCGTCGCACCTTTTACTACGAGCCCATTACCTTACTACGACCCCATCACCGTTCTCACCTTGATCTCGCCTTCCAACGTCCGATGAACCGGACATTTGTCAGCGATTTCCATCAGCTTCGCGCGCTCGGTTTCTGAGAGCTCTCCCTCAAGATAAACGGTGCGGCTAAACTCGTCGACGCGCCCATGCGCGGCCTCGCAATCCGCACAGTCCGATGCGTGAATTTTCTGGTGCGAAACATCGACATACACGCGATCAAGTTTGAGCCCCTTGCGGCGGGCGTACATCCGCACCGTCATCGAGGTGCATGCGGCCAGACCGGCTGCAACGAGATCATAGGGCGTTGGTCCCAGCCCCTCGCCGCCCACAGACTTTGGCTCATCCGCATGAAAATGACGGCCGCCAGCATAGATGCTCTGCAGAAAGCGCGCTGGATCAACCTCGGCCGAACGGACCAACGACGCGTCCGCAGCGCCAGCCTCGAGCGAAGACGTCGGCAGCGCATAGCGCCCGGCCCAAGCGGCGATCACGTCCGCTGCGTAGGCCGCATCCTCCTCTCGCGTCAGAAGATGGTCCGCATTGTCAAGGCTGACAAAACTTTTGGGATGCTTCGCCGCGGCGAAAATATGCGAGGCGTTGTCGATGCCCACAAATTCGTCCCGCGGCGCATGCATGACCAGGAGCGGGCGCTTCAACGTCGCCAAGATCTGATCAAGCGACGCCGCCTCCACATCCTCCACGAAGCCGCGGCCAATACGAAAACGTCTGCCCGCGAGTTCGACATCCGCCTCCCCGTCGGCGCGGATCTTCGCGAGGTCGCCGCCGAAATTATGCAGCACATGCCCTGGATCCGCCGGCGCGCCGATCGTCGCCACCGCCCGCACTTCCGGCAACCGCGCCGCCGCGGCTATGGCGGCCGCGCCGCCAAGGGAATGACCGATTATCAGCTTCGGCGCGGCTCTCTCCGCCGCCAGCCATGCGGCGGCCTGCACCAAGTCGTCGACGTTCGATGTAAACGAGGTGTTTGCGAACTCGCCTTTCGAATGGCCGAGCCCGGTGAAATCAAACCGCAGCACCGCTACGCCCTGCTCGGTCAAACGTTGCGCAACCCTACGCGCCGCGGCGATGTCTTTGCCGCACGTAAAACAGTGGGCGAAAAGCGCATAGGCGCGCGTCTCGAATTCAGGCAGATCCAGTCTCGCGGCGAGCTTATCGCCCGCGTGACCGTCAAAAAGGATTCTTTCCGTCCGCACGCCAGTCCTCCCTGAGCAAAGCAACGTTCCAGAGGTAGAACATCCCCGCCGCCGGATCGAGCCAGGCGCCGACGACGTGAACGGCCGTGACGGCGTCCATGGGCGCCGCCATTAGCGCGGGCGCGGCCATCTCTTGACGGCGAGCTCCGCCAGGGCCCGCCCTCGCTCCTTGATCTGAGCCGGGCCCCATTCGTCGCGCCATTTCTTCTCTTCAAGCAACGCACGGTTCAGGAACACCTCTTCGTCACGTCCAATCATTGTGCGTTTTTTAGACCAGGGCGCCTGCCCCATCTCCTTGTTCAACGCGTCCTCAATCAGGGTCAGATTGCCGATCGTCTCGAGCAGGCCGACCTCAGATTTTCCGAGTTCAGGCCAATATTCGCGCCCATGCAGCGGGAATAGATGCTCAACGGTGCGCCCTTCCTGTCGCCACGGCGTCGGGTCGGAGGGCGCCGCGCCGCGCGCCGCGCCATCCAATGCTTCGAACACAGCGCGAAACACAGCCTTACGATCCCGCGCTTGCTGATTGGAGTTCCGGTTCGCCAATTTGCGGGTGGCGAATTCTCGTTTGAACACGCCATCCTTGGGCCAGAACTCCCCCTTTTGCGCCGCCTTCAGCCGCCGCGCCACTTCACGCACGCAGGCGCGCCCATCCTTTGCCGCGCCAGGGCCAATGACCCGCGCCAGCCTTGCATAGACTTCGTAATCCCGCCCGGTGCCGGAGCCGGCGAAGAAGCGGCGCACGGCGACGGATTCGAGCATCGCCAGGATCTCGCCGGTCGCCCGATCGTCCGCCCAAAGATGCATGCGCATCGCCACCAGCGCCGGCTCAACCGCAAAGCGGGCAAAGCGGCGCAAAGCGTCAATGCGGACCCGATGGGGGCCGGGATCGAGATGCCCGGACACCTCGGCGAAGGCCCGCGCGCCGCGGCACAGGGCCTTGATCTGCCCCGGCGCATCCGCAGGCGCGCCGTTCGCAAGCTCATGAACGCGCTCAACCGCCTCAGCCATACTGACATTGCGCGCCTCTCGAACGCTGAGATAAGCGCGCAGAAACCAGTCCTGGGCGGGCCGGCGATCTCGGCCGCGGCGTTCGGGCGCAGACCAGAAGCGGGTGCTCGACGCGTCATCGAAGACGCGCCACTCGCTGCGATACAACGCCTCCAGCGCCGAACGGCTCAAACCACTTTTTTCCGCCGAGCGGAAAAGCTGGTTTTTCACCAGATCCAGCGCCGAAAGCGGCTCGCCCAGGTTATTCAAACGCTCAAAGACGTCAAAAGGGCTGACCGCCCCTTCTAATGTGATGGCGACGACCACGCTTTGATCGAGAAGCGCCGCGCTGAGGCGGATCAGCTCATCAGCGGGTCGATCCGCGTCGGCCAGGCGCTGTGCAATCTCTGCGCAAAAGAAACGCAGCGCGCAACGCAGGTGCTCGGCGCCGGCGCCGGTCTCATCGTCCCAGCCCCATTCGGTCTCACCTTCGCCCTCGGCCGCCGCATCCTGATCCTCGCGCGGCTCCAACTGGCCCGCTGCGGCGCGGCGCGCAAAATCGTCAAAGGGATCAGCGCTGCTGTCCTCCTCGGCCTCGCCCGCCTCCGCGTCGTCATCCAACGGGTCCGCGGCCGCAAAGCCGGACATCGACTTACCGCTGGTTGGCGGCGGATCTGGCGGCGTTTCCGTTCGCAGCGCCGCCATTTGATCTGCGAAGCTCGACCGGCCCGCGACAAATTTGGGGCGCCCCTGCGAATCGAGCAGCAAGGCCCCCAGCGCGTTGGCGAGATCATCCAAGCCAAGCCGCCGCGCATGGAGCGTGAGCGCATGCGCCGCCATCATTGCGGTCAGCAGACGCTGTTGACCGTCCAACACCTCCAAGGGGCGCACGGCGCCGTCAGGCCCGTCTCGCTCCGACGCATCGGGATCATTGCGACAGACGATCGCCCCGAGAAAATTTGTGTTGCGGCCTTCGGGCGCGCCCGACCCGGCCGCTGGATCGGCGACCGCGCGCCAATGCGCCCAGAATGGACGCCAGTTTCGGTCTAAAACCCAGCGATAAGGCCGCTGATGAAACGGTGCGGCCAATCCATGCGGGCCGCTGAATAAAGCCCGTAGCGAGACAACATCGGCTTTCATGTCAAAATCTGACCAGCTCAGCCGGTGGGAATACAACGCAATAAGCAGACATAACCCGCATCAACTCAGCTTCTCCAACATCAGGCAACCATAATTGCGCGAACTCGACGACGTTGCTTCGCCCAACGCCGCCTTCGCGCGACATTGCGCCAACGGCCGAACTTGTGCGATCGGCGGTAGTGAACGCGCCGCGCCTCACCCGAGAGCGCGGCAAGCCCTGAACGCGGCGCGATCGCCGCCCGAGATGGAGACGTCTATGGACCCGGTGCGGCGGCAATATGAAGACTATCCCTATCCAAGCCGCGATCCGGCCGATGAGAAGAAGCGGCTGATCACCGGCTCACCGAGCCACCCGGTCGAGATCGACCACTTTATATTTGGCGGCAAACGCGATTGGAGCGCGCCCTTTCGCGTCCTTGTCGCCGGCGGCGGCACCGGCGACGCGCTGGTGATGCTGGCGCAGCTGCTGAATGACCGCAAAACGCCGGCGGAGATCCATTATCTCGATCTTTCAACGTCCAGCCGCGCCGTTGCGGAGGCGCGAATCGCCGCGAGGGGCTTGAGCAACGTCTCCTTTCACACCGGCGACCTTCTAACCGCGCCAGAGCTGGGGCCGTTCGACTACATCGATTGCTGCGGCGTGCTGCATCATCTGCCGAATCCCCAGGCGGGCTTCGACGCGTTGGCGGCGGCGCTGTCCCCAGAAGGCGGACTGGGCGGGATGGTGTACGCCCCCTATGGGCGGTCCGGCGTCTATCCTTTGCAGGAGGCTTTTGGAGCGGCGTTTGCGCAGATGTCGCCGGCCGATAAAGTGGCCGCGGCGCGCGAAACGCTGGAGCAGCTGCCCCCGTCGCACCCGTTCCGCCTGAATCCGTTGCTTGGAGATCACGCATCAGGCGACGCAGGCCTCTATGATTTGCTTTTGCACTCGACCGACCGCGCCTACCTCGCTGGCGAAGTGATAGAATCGCTGGAGCATGCGGGCCTGAAATTAAGCAATTTCGTTGAGCCGGCGCGGTACGATCCAAGACTATATCTGGGGGCGGCCGCGGCGGCTGGCGCCGAGAAAGCGCTGCGAGAAATGTCGCCCGCCGACCGCGCAACGCTTGCTGAGAAGCTTGCGGGCAACATTAAAACGCACCTGTTCTACGCAACGCCGGCGTCCCGCAACGTTGCGCCCGCCTCGCTGAAACCGGATCTGATTCCCGTTCTGCACAAGATTGATGCGCGCGCCTTAGCCAATTCCGTGCATAAAACAGGCAAAATGCGCTTTGTTGCCGACGGGTTGACCATAGAGCGCCCTGTAAACCGCGCCTTAGCGCCGCTCCTCGCGGCAATTGACGGCCGGACAAAGCTGGGAAGTTTGCAACAGCGCGCGGGAATCGACTGGCTCGCCTTCGCTCAAGCGGTCGCCCCAGCCTTTCGCGCCCTCGACGGGTTCAACATTTTGCGCTATTCCACATTCTTAGCGTCGTAAAAAGCGCGCACCACCTCGGCCGTGCGCCCTGCATGTCAACTGAGCTTTTACGCCTGGCTGGCATGATAAGGGTCGTGCGGCTGAAATGCCGCGGGATATGGGACATTTGAGCCGCTTCGATCGAATTTTCCGGATGCAAGACCTGCTTTTTTGCTTTGCAGCCTTGCATTCGCGTGTTCGACATGGCTCATCGACGTAGCCTATTGCGGCGATGCATAGGGAGTTGGGGATGACCAAGATGATCCGTGTGGCGGCTGTCGCCGTCCTCGTTACCGCGCCGACCTTCGCTTCGGCAAACAACAGCACCTTCATGCCGGGCCAACGTTTCCTGGATACCTTCACGATCCAGGACTGGCTCGACACCAAACTGCCAGGCGGCGACTACGTTGCCGAGCTGGCTGTCGCTTACCAAGAGCGTGCAGACTACGAAGCTGCATACTCGTCGAAAGGCGACACCAACTGGTACGATGCGACCGCTTTCGCTGCTAAGTCGAAGCGCGCAGCTGCTGGTGAAGAAGTCAAGCCTTGGGAGCCTTCGGTTCTCGGCGTTGACGACGCAACCGTTCGCCTCGCTTACGAAGCTACCGTAAAGCGTTCGGCTAAGTACCGTGACGTTGCTCCGGCAGCTTGCGCACAGATGGTTGCTCTGTACGACCACTTCCTCGAGCAGTATGACGAGACCACCGGCCCTCTGCCGCCGCACTCGGTCACCGCTCCGGAAGACGTACTGACCGCATGGGTTGGCGCTTACAAAGCTTGCTACACGCCAACCTCGATCTACGGTTTCCGCGTCGATCACTGCAAAAACACCGACGGCTTCATTCCTGACGAGCCAGCAGGCTTCGGCATGGAGCGCACCAAAGCAGCTGCTCTGGCTAAAGAGCTGGGCGCTGACGAAGCTTCGGGCCTCCTGACCCTCATCGACGCGGTTATCCTCGTCGAAGGTCACGCTTCGACCACCGCTGGTCGTCGCTACAACAAGAAGCTGTCGGAGTGCCGCTCGGGCTTCATCGCAGACCTGCTGATCACCGCTGGTGTTTCGGCTGAGCGCGTCGAAAAAGTTGGCCTGGGCGAGCTGAAGCTCGAAGTCCCAACCGCTGACGGCGTTGAAGAGTACCGCAACCGTCGCGTTGTTGTAATCGAGAAGTAATCACTCCGCGCTTCTGGCGCAGTGTGAAGACATTGCCGCCCCCCAAGGCTCGTCTTTGGGGGGCGGTTTCTTTTTGCGGTTGTTTTTTTGAGTAGCGTCGCCACGGCTAAACACCACGCGCGCAGACGCTCGGGCGCAACCTCGCACGGCGAACGCCGCGCAAAACTCTCGCAAACAGCAAGCTGGGCGCTTAACCCGCCAACCGACCTCGCCCGCTGCGACAATATACACAAACCAGTTTGATCGAGCGCAATGCCGCCCCGTGGCGGCTGCGGTTTCCTCATTTGCGGTAGCGTCGACTAGTGCAGGCGCACCAAATGTTGTGATGGAGGCCCCTATGATCAGGCTCGCGCTGATTCTCTATCTTCTGATCGCCCCAACCTTGGCTGGCATTCTCGTTCTCGTCGCTCTAGCCGCGCCTCAGCTCGGACTAGACAACATGAAGGGCGTTGGAATCCTTGGCATTGGCGGTCTTGTCGCCGGTTTGCCGCTCTCTTTTATTGCGGCGCATATTATCGGTAAGCCGCGCAAAGGATAGGAGCAACGCAAATCCGGGCGCGCACCCCAGAGAGCGTTGACGTTCAATAGAACCGTCAACGCGCCTAAATTCCTAGAGCGGCCGCCGATTTACTCACCGTCAGATGAGTAAATCGATCGAAAGACCGAATGCGCAGTCGGCGGCCAACCTTCCAACATGAGGAGCCGCCTTTGGCGCCAGATTGTCGCCCGGCGCTCAGCTCTGCTGATCTTTACCTGCGTGGGCGAACGCTTCGCTTAAGATCGCGCGATCGCCGATATGATTCGCCAGAAGCAAAATCAGCTTTGCGTTGATCGCGTCGCTCTCCGCCTTGCTGCGCCCCTCATGCAGCGCAATCAGTTCGCTGTAAAAGCCGTCATGATCCGGAATATTAGGATCGGTCACCAACTTTGACATTTCCGAAGCTCCCAATTACTTGCCAAGCGCGCGATGGAGGGCCGCCTTGACCGCAGCTGGCTCATATGTCGCCCACCGCGCTGCGATATGTTGATCCGGGCGCAGCAAATAGACGGCGCTCGGCGCATCTCCCAAATATCGCGCCTGAATTTCCGCGCTCACCTGGATCGCAAGCGGCTCCGCGACGCCCCCATCAAAGGCGATAGGATCAGGTGCGGCCACGCCAATCGCGAGGATCTGAAACCGCCCGCCAAGTTTCTCTAACAGCCACCCATCCGCCAATGGCGCATCGGTCGCCGGAGCGCCGGGCCGCGTCCGCAGCGGCGCATCAAAGCCGGACGCGCGGAGGCCGTCTTCGGAGTTCAGCTCCGATCCGTCATAGATCGATGGCAATGACAAGCGGCCCGAATTGACCAATGGTCGAGCAAACGCATGATCCTTGGCAAGTTCGAGAACAGCATTGCGGAAAATCTGGCTGACCTCAGATTTCGGCGTGATGAAATCCGTCGCGCGGGTGGAGTTCAGAATATTCTCATCAGCCGCATACATACGCTCCATCTCGTAACTATCGAGAAGCGCTTCGCCTGCAGCGCCTTTCATCACCAGCGCAAGTTTCCAGCCCAGATTATCGACATCTTGCACGCCAGAATTCGCGCCGCGTGCGCCAAATGGCGAAACTTGATGGGCGGAGTCGCCGGCGAAGATTACTCGGTCATGGCGAAATTTCTTCATTCGGCGGCATTGGAACGTGTAGATAGACGACCAGACGATGTCATACTTGATATCTGGTCCGAGCATCTGATCGACGCGCGCGCGAATGTTCGCTTCCTTCAGCTCCTCCTGACGATCCACATCCCAACCAATTTGGAAATCGATGCGCCACACATCGTCCGGTTGCTTATGCAGCAGCGCCGATGCGCCGGATTTAAAGGGCGGATCGAACCAGAAGCGCCGTTCAACCGGAAAATCGGCGGTCATCCGCACATCCGCAATCAGGAAACTGTCTTGGAACACGCGGCCGTCGAAATCGAGACCCAGCATCTTGCGCGTGGGCGACCCCGCGCCGTCGCACGCAATGAGCCAATCCGCGTCGATCTGATAGGGCCCCTCTGGCGTCATGATGTTGAGGCGAACGCCGCCATCCAGCTGCTCAATCGAATCGACGCGGTTCTTGCCGCGAATATCAATTTCCGCGCCCGCGGCCTGGAGCTCGCGGATCCGCTCCACAGCAAACTTCTCGAAGTAGGGCTGCTGCAAGTTGATGAAAGCTGGGAATTTATGCCCCTCCTCCGGCAGCAAATTGAACTCATAAGCCAGTTTGTCGCCGTGGAAGACTTTACCCAGGTTCCAGACCACGCCCTTTTCGTGGGCCGCGACGCCAAAGCCGTGACGATCCGCGATTTCGAGTGCTCTCTTGGCGAAACAAATGGCGCGGGAGCCGGCCCCGACGCCCTCATGATCGTCAAGGATCACGCTGGCGACGCCTTGCTCGGCTAAGTCTAACGCCATCGACATCCCGATCGGCCCGCCGCCGACGATGACTACAGGATGCCGAACCGGCGCGGGCGCGTCCTGATCGGCGGAGCGCGCATATGGATAGAGCCGAAAGGCGAGATCGTATCGATCATCAAGCATGGAGGACCTCCCCGGCCCTCCAACCTATGCGCAGTGATGCGCCGCGCAGGACGGGCCTACTTAAGTTTATGTTGTGTGGGCGAAGCGCCGCCGCAGCGGCGCCTGCCATTATCCCTGAAGCGCGTTCCACATTTCGATGTCACGCTCCGCCGTCCAGATGCGCGGCGTATCGATTCCACGCGCCTCGTCATAGGCCCGCGCCACGTTGAACGGCAGGCAATGTTCGTAGATCGCGTAGTCCTTGAACTTTGGATCGCATTCCGCGCGCATCGCGTCATACGCTTCCTTCAACGATCCGCCGCGCGCGGCGACTTGCGCCACCGGCCGGTAGGTGCTCGCGACGAAGTCGCGGGTTGCCGCCAGCGCCGCATCGACCATCTCTACGCCCACCAGCGCATCACCGCGGCCTGGCGCAATTGATTGAGGGTCATAGGATTTCACAGCGTCCAGAGTACGGCCCCAATCGCCGAAATGGCCATCGCCGCAATAGCACGCCGAGTGATACTCAACGATGTCGCCGGTGAACATCACCCGCTCATCCGGCGCCCAGACCACCGCGTCGCCCGCAGTATGCGCGCGACCAAGATGACGGATCTCGATCTTCCGCTGGCCAAGATAGACCGTCATGGACTCACTGAAGGTCGTCGTCGGCCAGGTCAGGCCCGGGATGCTTTCATGCCCCTCGAACAGCCGCGGGAAGCGCTGGAACTCACTGTCCCAGTCTTCCTGTCCCCGTTCAACAACCATCGAGCGCGCCTTGTCCGACATGATAATCTGCTGCGCGCCAAAGGCCGACGCGCCAAGCACCCGCACCGCGTGATAGTGGGTCAGCACAACATGGCTGATCGGTTTATCGGTGATCTCGCGCACCTTATCGATCACCTTTTGCGCCAGGCGCGGCGTCGCCTGCGCCTCGATGATCATGACGCTGTCATCACCGATAATCACGCCCGAATTTGGATCACCCTCGGCCGTAAAGGCCCAAATGTCCCGACCAACCTCGGAAAAAGTGATGTTCTTCTCGGTCAAATCGCCCTGGGACGCGAAGCCCTGCGTCATGTGCCGCTCCATTGAAAAGAGAATTAAGATCGCGGCCGCTTGCACGCGACCGCGAGCAACGCCAACTATTTCAGCCCAGGCGTACCGTCGAACTTCTTATCGAGCCCGGCCCAGCACTCGACATAATCGTCCTGCAGCGGCGCTTCGTCGGCCGCAAAACGGGTCAGCTGCTGCGGGAAACGGGTCTCAAACATAAAGCTCATCGTGTTCTCGAGCTTGATTGGATCCCAGCTGTCCGTGCTCGCCTTTTCAAACGCTTCCAGATCAGGCCCATGTGGCAGCATGCAATTGTGCAATGATACGCCGCCTGGAGCAAATCCAGTCGGTTTCGCATCATACTGTCCGTAAATATTTCCCATCAGCTCGGACATAATGTTCTTATGATACCAAGGTGGGCGGAAGGTGTCTTCTTGTGGCAACCAGCGCGGCGGGAAGATAACGAAGTCAATATTCGCCGTTCCAACTTCCGCCGTCGGCGCCGTCAGCACCGTAAAGATCGACGGGTCGGGGTGATCGAATGTAATCGACCCCACCGCCGAATAGGTGCGCAGGTCATATTTGTACGGCGCGTAATTACCATGCCACGCTACCACATCCAGCGGCGAGTGGCCGATTTCAGTCACGTGAAACTGGCCGCACCATTTCACCAATACCCGGCAAGGCGCATCACGATCCTCAAACCACGCAATCGGCGTCTTGAAATCGCGCGGGTTCGCCAGACAGTTCGCGCCGATCGGGCCCCTGCCTGGCAAGGTGAATTTTGCGCCGTAGTTTTCACAGACAAAACCGCGCGCCTCGCCATCCGGCAGGTCGACCTTGAACAGCATGCCTCGTGGCAGCACGCAGATCTCGAGCGGCTCCAAGTCAATCACGCCGAACTCAGTGTAGATCTTCAGGCGACCATGTTGCGGCACAACAAGCAGCTCACTGTCGGCCGAGAAGAAATAGTCGTCGCCCATCGACTGGTTGGCCAAATACACATGCGCCGCCATGCCGACCTGCGTGCCGACATCGCCCGCCGTCGTCATGGTGCGCATGCCGGTGATGAAATTCACTGGCTCCGATGGAAACGGCGTCGGGTCCCAGCGATACTGGCCCAGCGAAATGACGTCCTCAATGACATGCGGCGCCGTCTTCCAGTAGGGAACCGCCAGCTTTTCGAATTTCGCGACATGCTTAACGGATGGCCGAATCCGGTACATCCAGCTGCGTTCCAGCGAACCTTGCGGCGCTGTAAACGGCGAGCCTGACAGCTGCTCGGCATAGAGCCCGTAGTTGCAGCGTTGCGGGGAATTCCGCCCCTGCGGCAACGCGGCAGGCAGCGCCTCAGTCTCAAAATCATTGCCGAAACCCGGCATATAACCCGGCGTGGTTCCATACCGCGTATCATGCGCCGGGAACACGCCCGACCCTGTCATCTCATTCACCAGCGCGACCTCCCTAGCCAACGGCTCAGTGTTTCCTTGCTCATAAAATTCGTTGCATTCGCAACAAAATCAAGCTTTTCTTTACGCCACGCGCAAGCAAACTAAAAAGGTGCAGATCAAGAATGGCTTAGCAGGCGTCGGATGGCTGGTTTCGATCTGGAGAATTTCTTGCCGTATCAGCTGGCGCGCGTCGCCAGCCGCGTGAGCGCGGAGTTTTCAAAACGCTACACGCAACGCTTTGGTTTGAGCGTCGCTGAGTGGCGGATCATCGCGCACCTCTCGCAAGTGGACTGTGTCAGCGTCCGAGATCTGGAGCAGCGCGCCGATTTGGAAAAATCAATGGCGTCCCGAGCTGCGGCGCGGCTGGAGGGGATGGGGCTGATCACCAAACGGCCCGACGAAACCGACAGACGGCTCGTAGCCCTTTCGCTGACGGAGCAGGGGCGCAAGCTGATCACCGAAATGACGCCGGTTGCGCTGGAGTACGAAGCTGATCTTGTGGCGCGCCTGTCACCAGAAGAAAAAATGGCGTTCGATCGCGTGTTGCGACTTCTGACACTGCCTCGGACGCCCAATGGCGCTGAGGAGGAAGCCTGCAATGCCGCTGCGACTGAGCTGGATCGAAACAGCAAACTCCCCTGAAACCCCGTTTCCGCTGAACAATCTTCCCTACGGACGGGTTTCGTTCGCGAACGGATCGCCGCGTTGCGCCGTGCCGATCGGCGATCTGGCGCTCGACGTCTCGGCGCTTGAGCGGGCTGGATTGCTCGTGCTTGACGGCGGGCCTGCGCTCCAGACTGGCGGTTGGAATGAGCTGATGGCGCGCGGCCCCGCATGCTGGGCGGCGCTCCGCGCGCGGCTGGCTGAGTTGTTGGCGGAAGACGCGCCGGAGCGCGAACAGCTGACGCCATTTCTACGGCCGCTTGCCGAAGCGACGCCGCTCCTGCCTTTTGAGGTGACCGAATATACAGATTTCTATGCCGGCCGCCATCATGCGACGAATGTCGGCACGATGTTCCGCGGCGCCGACAACGCGTTGCCGCCGAACTGGCTGCATATCCCAATTGGCTATAACGGCCGCGCGAGCACGGTGGTGGTTAGCGGAACTGACATCCGCCGCCCCTGCGGCCAGCTGAAGCCAAAGGACGCGGAGATTCCGCATTGGGGCGCCAGTCAGCGTCTGGATTTCGAACTCGAAATGGGCGCGATCATCGGCGGCGCCACCCAGATGGGCGAGCGCTTGACGGCGGATGAAGCCGACGCGCTCATCTTCGGATATGTGTTGCTGAATGATTGGTCGGCGCGCGATATCCAGGCCTGGGAGTATCAACCGCTCGGCCCCTTTCAAGCGAAAGCGTTCGGCACGTCGATCAGCCCTTGGATCGTTCCAAAAGCTGCGCTGGAGCCGTTCCGCACCGACACGCCGCCGCGCGACCATGCGTTATTACCCTATCTTCAGACGAACTCGCCGACATTGTACGACATCCAACTGCAAGTCGACCTGCAACCGGACGGCGCCGAACGCGCCACGACCGTTTCGCGCACAAATTATCGCGAAATGTATTACTCGTCCGCGCAGCAGCTGGCGCACCATAGCTCCTCAGGCTGTGCAATGCGCGTTGGCGACCTGCTCGGCTCCGGCACCATTTCGGGGCCAAACAGGGAGAGTCGGGGCTCGATGCTCGAAATATCATGGGGCGGGCGAGACCCCATCACCCTCGCCACCGGCGAAACGCGCAGCTTCCTGGAAGATGGCGACCTGGTCGTTCTTCGCGGCGAAGCGGTCGGCGACGGCTTTCGCGTTGGCTTTGGTGAATGCGCTGGCCGCGTCCGCCCCGCGCAAATGTGAATGTCAACGTCCCGTCGCGAGAGCTGGCATTTAAAACGATCTAGATCCTGCGCCTAAGATCTGAGATGACCCGGATCAACAGTCATTTGAGCGCGCTGCGAATGCAATGCAGCGCGCCGGACCAGAAGAGGCGCGCGATGAAAACCGAACATTTGATTGCTGGCGAATGGGTTCCGGGCGAGGGCTCCTTTAAGGCCGTCGCGCCAGCGATGGGCGTGGAAATCGAACCGAGCTTCGCCGAAGGATCCGAAGCGATCGTTGACCGCGCAGCTCAGGCGGCCGAAGCCGCCTATCCTGAATTCGCGGCGAAAACGCGGGCTGAACGCGCCGCCTTCCTGCGCGCCTGCGCCGATGAAATTGACGCGCGCGGCCCGCAACTGACCGAACGCGGCATGCAGGAAACCGCTCTGCCCGAAGCGCGGCTGAACGGCGAACGCGGCCGCACGATTGGTCAGCTGCGGATGTTTGCGGATTGGATTGAAGAAGGCTCCTATCTCGGCGCGCGGCTGGACAGCGCGATGCCGGATCGCGCCCCGCTGCCGCGCGCAGATCTCCGGTTGACGCACCTGCCGCTCGGCCCGGTCGCCGTGTTTGGCGCGTCGAACTTCCCGCTCGCTTTCTCCGTCGCAGGCGGCGACACGGCCTCGGCCCTCGCCGCCGGCTGCCCCGTGGTCTTCAAAGGACATCCGGCCCATCCGGGCGTCGGCGCGCTGGTCGGAGAGGCGATTGCCGCCGCAGCCGCGAAAACCGGAATGCCGGCGGGCGTGTTCTCACTGGTTCATGGTGCGGGTCATGCGGTCGGCGGCGCGCTGGTCCAGCACCCTCTGATCAAAGCGGTCGGCTTCACCGGCAGTCTCCGCGGCGGACGGGCGCTCTTCAATCTGTGCGCCGCTCGACCCGAGCCGATTCCTTTCTACGGCGAACTGGGCAGCGTTAATCCGATGTTCCTGCTGCCAAACGCGCTCCAGGCGCGGGGCGAAGCGATCGCGAAGGGATGGATCGGATCCTTGACCCTTGGCGTCGGGCAGTTTTGCACCAATCCGGGCGTGGTTGTCGGCATGGCCGGCGATGCGCTCTCGGGGTTTGTTGAAACGGCCGCAGCCGAAGTCGCCAACGCCGCCTCAGCGGCGATGCTGACGCCGGGCATCGCTGGCGCCTATCGCTCGGCGCTGGAGGCCCGCTCCGATGACGACCGCCGCGCGGTCGGCGCGCAGGCGGAGGGCGTCTGCAACGTCGCGCCGGCAATCTACGAGGTCAGCGCGGCGCGTTGGAACGCGGATGAAAGCCTGCGCCACGAGGTGTTCGGCCCGTCGGGGGTTGTCGTCGGCTGCGCCAGCGAAGATGAGATGGTCGCCGTTGCTCGCGGCTTGGAGGGGCAACTGACGGCGACGCTGCAACTGGACGAGGCGGATCACCCGCTGGCGGCGAAACTGACCCCGCTCATCGCGCGCGCGGCCGGCCGCGTGATCGCCAACGGCTTCCCGACCGGCGTCGAGGTGTGCCACGCGATGATGCATGGCGGCCCCTACCCGGCGAGCACCGACGCGCGTTCGACCTCCGTCGGCTCTCTCGCCATCACCCGCTGGATGCGCCCCATCGCGTTTCAGGACATGCCGCAGGCGCTGCTGCCCACGGCTCTTCAAGATGACGCGAGCAACCTGCTGCGCCTAGTCGACGGCAAATGGAGCGTCGCCTAAAGCCTCAGTAAGCGCCGGCGCGGCGCAATCTCCGCGCCTGGCGCACATTGAGGTTAGGGAGCGCCCATGTTGAAGTCAGTCCTCTGCGCCGCGATGATCTGCGCGGCGCCGTTGTTGTTCGCCCCGCAGGCGTCCGCCCAACAGCACGCGGGCTGGCGCCTGCAAAAGACGGCGCCGCGCCCGGATCTGTTTGCGGACAGCCGGCCCGCTGCGCCCAACGGCCTCTCAGATGGGCGGGTTGCGACGCGCGCCACCGGCGATATCCGTGCGGCATGGTATGCTGAGCCGACTCGGCGCTATCGCCATGGCGTCATTGGCGACGACATCGAAGCAGGCGCGCTGATGGTGCGCACGGCGACAGGCGCGGAGCTGCGCGTATCGCTGCCGCAAAGCGAAGTCTTTGAAGATGTAACGCCGCGCCTGGCCGATCTTGACGGGGACGGCCAAGTTGAAGTGATCACGATCCGCAGCTCAAGCCGGCGCGGCGCCGCCGTGACAATCTACGGGCTGCGGCGCGGGGCGCTGCTGCAAAAGGCGACAACGCCTTTCATCGGCCGCAGCTATCGCTGGCTCAACATCGCGGCGATTGCCGATTTCGTCGGGCGCGGCGGCAAGCAGATCGCTTATGTGCAAACGCCCCATATCGGCGGCACGCTCAAGCTCTGGTCCTACACTGGCGGCGTTTTGAGCCAGCTGGACACGCTCGCCGGCTTTTCCAACCACGCCATCGGCGCTCGCGAACTGCGACTCGCGGCGGCGGCGGATCTGGATGGCGACGGTCTGCTGGAGCTGGCGATCCCGTCGCGCAATCGCCGTTCGGTGAAAATTGTTCGGTTTGAAGGCGGCGCATGGCGACTGCTGGCGCGCCTGCCCGTCCGCTCCAGCGTCCGGCGGATGGCGGCGAGCGCATCGGCTGCGGAACCGCAGATCTTCATTGAGCTGCGCAATGGCGACGCCTACCGGGTTCGTCACGCCTCAAAATAAAGCGAACCGACAGCTCAAGCGCGTGAGATTACAACATTATCCCCGCGCCCGCAGGAGAGCTTCGGCGATCGTCAGATCGAGCGCGGCGTCAATATCGACGCTCGCATCGGACGACATAACATACGGCGCCGAGGGCTCGGTAAAAAAGCGCTCCTCGGCGATGAAGCGCGCGACGTCGTTGATATAGATCGCGCCGTTGGGGCGATAGGCGCGCGGCAGGCTCTGCCGCGGCCGCTCCAGCATCTCCCGCTCAAACATCGGGGCCAGCATCTCGGCCTTATCAATCACCAGCGATTTCATCGGGTGATGGTCCACCTCACACACGCTGGTCAGGCTTTGCGCCTTCCCTTGCCGCCAGAGCGGGACAAACTGCGCCAGCGCGGCGTCGATATGTTCGGAGCGGCGCAGCGGCGACGTGGGTTGCAGGAGCAGCAGCAGGTCGGGGCGATACCCCTCCTCCGCCGCGAGCCGGCTCAGCAAATCCAGCAGCACATCCGCAGATCTCACATGATCTTCCGCCAGATGCTGCGGCCGCTCGGCGATCTCGGCGCCAAATTGGGCCGAAACCGTCGCGATCTCCGCATCCTCGGTCGAGACCATTACGCGCATCGCCGTGCGAGCGGACTTCGCTGCGTCAATACTATGCGCAATCAACGGCTTCCCCGCCAGCGGCGCGATGTTCTTACGCGGCAGCCCTTTCGACCCGCCACGCGCTGGAACCACCGCGAGAATGCTCGGCGCGTTCTGCATCACCAATCTCATCTCCCACCGGCTGCGCCTTACGAGGCGGCGCGCTCATCAATGTAGCGCATTCGCCGATCAGATTGGATCGACTCAAAGCTCTCGCCGTTCATTTTGGCCGAAGCTGTTTCCGCCACCCGGCGTCGCTTGAGCAGCGCGCGCCCTACTCGCCGCCCAACGCCTCCATGCGGCTCGCGATCGCCGCGGCGTCCAAACGCAGCTGGCCGTTTTGGTCCTGGAATTTGCCAATCGCCGCATCGGCCGCAGGGGAAAGGGCCAGATACAGACGAGCGAACAAGGCCCGCGCCGCCGGGCCGCGCCAATTCGCCGGCAAAAACTCCAAAGGCAACCGCGGGTCGGATAGCGCGATTTCGCGGAAAGCATGCACAAGCATTAGACGCGCCGCCAAGGCGTTTTCCGGCGCAGGCGGCGCTTTTTCGAGCGGCTCAAACACCGAAAAAAACAGCTCAATACGTGCGTGAAGCTCCTCCAGCGGCCATGCGGCGCGTACGACTTCGGTCAGATCATCGTCACTGGCGGCGAGGAAGCTTGGCGCGGCGATGTCAGGCAAGGGATCGCCGCGATCCGGCAAAATCGCCACGCCGGGCTGCGGAAAGCCAAAACGGCAGGCGCTCAACTGCTCCATCAACGCTTCACGCTGCGCCCCTTGCGGCAGCAGCACAATCCGCCAACCACGCACCGGCGCCGCGATGGGCTCTCGGTAAATACGCTCCGCCGCGCGTTCAAATTCGATCTCGCCAGCGTTCGTGAGCCGGTAGTAGCTCTTGCGCCCGTCCTTTAGACCTTCTAACCGGCCTGCCGCCACCAAACGCGACACCGCCGTTCGCACTCGGCTTTCATTGACGCCCACCGCCGCGCAGGCCTCGATCACATTGCCCATCCATAACCCGCCCCCGCGCGGCGCAACCACGTCGCCATAGAGTGTGACGATAAACCCGCCCGCGCGCAGCGGAAATGCGTCGACGAGAGCGGCGATGGCGGCATGCGGCATTCAAAATCTCCTGAGCGGCGCCTTCATTGCGCGCGCCATATCCCCCGACACTCGCCGGACGCGAAGGGCCAGGGTATAAAGCGACCACGGCAAAGGTCGAGAAAAGCGATGCGATGACGCTGTTGGACCGGATAAAAGGCGTCCCACGCCCAGAACGCTTACAGCGCGAGATTGCCGCCGCTGACGATCCGAACTGCGCGAAAAAGTGCGGCTTCGGAGCGCGAAGGCAAACTTCTGTAGATGAAACCGGTGTAAACCCCCTCGACGGTTTCAGCCTGCCGCATTAAGCGATCGGCCGACAACGCTTCCACTGCGGCGACGATCCTTGTTGGCGCACCGACAATGCGCACGCTGCAACGCGGAAGCTAGAGCGCCTTGGTACTGGGGAACGCAATCATGTCGATGATGCTGGCGGGTTTTCGAAGCACGTTCTATCCGCAATTCCGCGACGCCGGCTTTGACATCAGCGTGTATTTCTACGGCGGGCAGGAGCCGCCAGTCGGTCCAACCGGCTCAACCCTTGTCGTCAGTGAAGGCGTTCGCTTTGGCTTCTTTAACGGCGCGTATGATCCAGAGCTTGACGTAGAGCTGGCGAACCGGGTGCGCGCGCGAGCTCTGCCGATTTTCAGCCGGACGTTTCTGCGCTCCCACGCCCGGCAGAACGGCCCGGCGCCGGATTGGGCGACTGTCCGCTACTATTTTGAAAATGCGCTAAATTATTACCACCAGCTGCTGCGCGAACGGCGAATCAAAACCATCGTGTTCTGGATCATCCCGCATGAGGGAAATTTCAGCCTGCTCTATCACCTCGCCCAAGAGATGGGCGTAAAAACAGTGGTTTGCCATCAAGCCTATTACGGCAACAGCTTCTGGATGATGGACCGCATCGAGGATTATGGCGTCTCGCCGATTGAGAATGATCACGGGGCTGTGATCCCGTTCAATCCGCAGCCTGAGACGATGTTCTATGTAAAGGGCCTGCAAAAACCGCTGCGGCGGTCCAAATGGTTCGGCGAATTCGCGGGCATGTCCGCCAAGATCGCCGGCCGCGCATTGGCGCTGGAGTTTCTATGGCGGCCGCGCGCCTTTGAAAAAAGCGTCAACAAGCTCAGATATGCGTGGCGCCGCTATAAACATCAGGGAATGAATGACGAGCATTTTCTTGATGAGATCAAGCATGACAAGTTCATTTATTTCCCGCTGCATCATCAGCCTGAGCTGTCCGCCGACATTTTGGGGCGGCGCTATAATGACCAGACGCTTGCAATTGAGGAGTTGCGACGGGCGGTTCCAGAAGATGTCGCGATCTATGTGAAGGAAAATCCGCGGCAGACGGCGTTGATGCGCGGCGACGCGTTTTTTAAGCGGATCGAAGCACTGCCGAATACGCATCTGGTGCGCCACTTCGTATCAACGCTTGAGTTGAGCCGCCGCTGCATGATGCTGGCGACAGTGACCGGCAGCGCCGCCTATGAAGCGCTGCAAATGGGCAAACCGGCGCTGCAATTCGGCGATGCGTGGTTCCGCGGCTTAGCGGGCGTTTATGACGCCTCGATCGACGCGAAGGACGCTTACGAAAAAGCGTGCGCTTTCGAGTTTGACGAGGAGGCGCTTCGCCAAACCGTAGCCGCGAAAGCGAAGCGACTTTGGAACGGCGTTGTCGATCATCTCGCGGTGCCTGATCCTGAGAATTTCAAGCCGGACGAAAATCTGCGCATCGTCGTCGCGAGCATCGCCGAATATATCGAGCGCAGCTCGCATGAACCTGACGCAGGTTCCGCCTTGGGCGCGGGCTCATAACTCTGGCGGCGCAGCGATCGCGCGCATCGGGGCGCTCGTCACCCGCAGCGCACGCCCGAGGCTTTCCGCACTGAAAAGGCGACGCGCGCACTTTGCCAAAGCGCAGCCATCCTCTACATAGCCGCCATGATCCCTGAAGAGACGCTTTCCCAAATCCTTGACCGCTTCGCGTTCTTGGAGGCACAGATGGCCGCCGGCGCCGAAGCGGACGCCTATGTGCGTTTGTCAAAAGAATATGCGCAGCTTGAGCCGGTGGCGCTCGAGATCAAGCGATATCGCAAGCTGGTCGCCGACCTCGGCGAAGCAAGAGCGATGGCGGACGATCCTGAGCTTGGCGAGGTTGCGGCGGAGGAAGTCGCCACGATTGAGGCGGCGCTGCCGGATGCGGAGCATGCGCTCAAGATTGCATTGCTGCCGAAAGATGAGGCGGACACCAAGTCCGCCATCTTGGAAGTTCGCGCGGGCACGGGCGGGGATGAGGCGGCGCTTTTCGCGGGCGACCTATTCTCAATGTACAGCCGCTACGCCGCCGAGAAAGGCTGGCGCGTCGAGGTGATGGAGGAAAGCCCCGGCGAGATGGGCGGCTTCCGTGAGATCATCGCCTCAATATCGGGAGAAGGCGTGTTCGCCCGGCTCAAATATGAGAGCGGCGTTCATCGCGTTCAGCGGGTCCCGGCGACGGAAACTCAGGGACGAATACACACGTCAGCCGCCACCGTAGCGGTACTACCTGAGGCTGAGGAGATCGATATTGAGATCCGCACGGAGGACATTCGCGTCGATACGATGCGCGCCTCGGGCGCAGGCGGGCAGCACGTCAACACCACCGACTCGGCGGTCCGGATTACCCACTTGCCGACGGGCATTGTCGTGACCTCATCCGAGAAGTCGCAACACCAAAACCGCGCCCGAGCGCTCCAGGTGCTGCGCGCGCGGCTCTTTGACCAGAAAAGGGAGGAGGCGGAGGCGGCCAGATCCGCAGATCGGAAAGGACAAGTGGGTTCGGGCGACCGATCTGAGCGGATTCGCACCTATAATTTCCCACAGGGCCGCGTCACCGATCATCGGATCAACCTCACGCTCTATAAGTTGGATCCGGTGCTCGCCGGTGGCTTAGACGAGTTTGTTGACCCGCTCACTTCCGCGGACCAAGCGGAAAAACTCGCCGCGATGGAAAACCCATAGTTGCATTCCCAGGAAACAAGCGCCCCTCCAAGCCCACGATTAACCGCCATATAGCGGACGCCACCTCATCAAAATTGGGGAAATATTCTGCTGCGTAAACTGAGTAGTTACGCGCGCCCTCTACCCTGTTGACAGCGAAAGTACATGCGCAAAACGGGGTGATGCCGTGAAACTCAGCGTGACGAACCGCCTGCATCTCGGCTTTGGCGGCCTATTATGTGCGATCGGCGCCCTCGCGCTGGTGGCCGTTCTTGGACGTGGCTGGATTAGCAAGCCGATGGACGACATGTCCAAAGCGAGCGAGACATCCTCCGCTGCATTCGCTCTCTCGGTGCACATCGCCAAGGCGCAAACGCTCGTACAGCACGCGCTGACCCACCCCGGCGCCGAAAATGCGCGCCTTGCGGAAACGGCGCTGAAGACGGTGATCGCCGACATAGACAACGTACTCAGCAAGGTGTCGGGGCGCGCAAAGGAACAGGCTCTGGCGGCGCAGTTGAAAACAAGCGCAGCAGCCTACGCCGACGCCTTTCGCGCCGCCATGTCGCAGACTAAGCCAACCAAAGCGGATATAGAACGGCTCGAAGCCGCCGACACGGCGCTGATTGCAAAGCTTGTGACGCTGACGGAGCAAACAGACGCCAGTCAGCACGCGATTGAAAAAGATAGCCGAGCCGCCGTGGACGATGTGACGTCCCTGCTGATTGCTCTGGCTATCGCCGCGCTCCTGCTTGGCGTTGTCGCCGCGGCTCTTATCGTGCGTAGCATCGCCAACCCGCTGCGCTGCCTGCACAGCACGATCTCCGCCCGCAATGGGCATCAGCAGATCCAGATCCCATGCACCGACATGCAGGATGAATTCGGAGCGATCGCCCGCGCCATCGAGGCGGGCGAGGAGAAGCGGCTGGAGGCGCAGCGTCTGACGCAGGGCATGGACAACTCCGACACATTCATAATGCTCGCCGACACTGAGCAGAAAATCATCTACCTGAACAACTCGCTGAAGCAGATGCTGCGCTCCCATGAGCATGAGATCCGCCGCCGCCTCCCCAAATTTAGCGTTGATGATCTGATCGGCTCATCTATCGACGTGTTCCACGGGCAACCCGAGAAAACCGCCGGGCAGGTGAATGAGCTGTCCGGGACTCACTTTGCGCAGATCCGGCTGGCTGGCGCTCGATTTAACCTCGCGGTTACGCCTATTCGCGATGACGCTGGCGCCCGGATCGGGACGATTGTTGAATGGCGTGACGCGACTGCGGAACTTCGCGCCACTGAGGAAATCGACGCTGTAATCGCAGCGGCCGTTGAGGGCGACTTCACCCGCCGCGCGGATATGGCCGGCGCGCCAAAACTGCTGCAAACGATGGGCGCGAAGGTCAACGAT
This sequence comes from Neomegalonema sp., assembly GCA_022760355.1. Taxonomy (GTDB): domain Bacteria; phylum Pseudomonadota; class Alphaproteobacteria; order Rhodobacterales; family Rhodobacteraceae; genus JALEGB01. Next base: position 12,537 of record JALEGB010000122.1, on the reverse strand, counting down.
CTAACGGCGGCAATCGACAGCAGCATCTCGCAGACCCGAGATGTCATCCACAAAATCGCCGACGGCGACCTGACCCAGAAAATGACCGGCAACTTCGCCGGCGCGTTTAAAGATCTTCAGCAAGCGGTCAATTCGATGAGCGATCGGGTCGCCGGGTTGGTCGGCGAGATCCAGACCTCGGTCACGTCGATGCGCAGCTCAACTGATGAGATTGCGGAAGGCGCTTCGCAGCTATCGGCCCGGGCCGAAAGTCAAGCATCTTCGCTCCAGGAAACAGTTGCGACCATGGAGGAGATGGCGGCGACGGTGCGCGCCAATGCGGAAAATGCCGCGCAGGCCGGCGCGGTGAGTGCTGAAACTTCCGAACGCGCAACGCGCGGCGGCGAGGTCGTGCGCGAAACGGTCAACGCGATGTCGCGGATCGAAGAAGGCTCGGCCAAGATCTCGGACATCATCTCGGTGATCGACAGCATCGCTTTCCAGACCAACCTCCTAGCGCTGAACGCAGCGGTGGAGGCGGCGCGCGCAGGCGATGCGGGCAAAGGCTTCGCCGTCGTGGCCTCCGAAGTCCGCACCCTCGCGCAGCGCTCCGCCGAGGCGGCGCGGGATATCAAGGAGTTGATCGTCGCGAACAGCGGCCAAGTTTCCGACGGGGTCAAACTGGTTAACCGCACTGGCGAGTCGCTGGAAGAGATCATTGAATCCGTGGCGAAGGTCGCAGGCACAGTCTCCGAAATTGCGGACGCCAGCCGCGAACAATCGACCGGTGTGCAGGAAATCTCCTCCTCGATCAGCCATATGGACCAGATTACGCAGCAGAACTCGGCAATGGCGGAGCAAAGCGCTTCGGCCTCGCGCTCCGTCGCATCCGAGAGTGAGCGGCTGTCGCAACTGGTCGCGTATTTTAAGATCGATGCCGGCGCGCAGACGAAGCGCGAGCATGACGCGGACGCGGAGTGGCGCGCGACCGCCGCCGCTGCGCCCAAAACGGCGCCAACGCGTCAGCCCGCACCGGCCGCAGTCGCATCACAATCCGCGGCGCCAAAAGAAACGCCGGCAGATGACGGCTGGTTGGAGTTTTAGATCGCCGGATCCAGCTGCGCCGCGCCGCCGGTGGCGCAGTTGCACCGGCCGCAGCGCGTCGGCTGCCCCCGCAGATGGGAGCAGCCGCGTCGACTACTCCTGAATGCTTGCGATGTAGTCGATTAAAAACAATATCTTAGCCGCCACATACACTTCCGCGGACGCTGTGCCGGCCAAGCCGCTTAAGCTCTTCTCCGCCTCAGTGTTATACCGGCTGCCCCAAATCGGCATCTCGCGCGCGCCATGGGCGGCGACCAGGGTCCGGCCATCGATGATCTTATAGATGCGGCCAAATGGGAAGGCGCCGTCATTCGCCTTGGCGAGCTGCGTCAAGTCCGCTGGCGCTGTGGTCAGGATTTTGGCCATCGGCCCTTTTCCTTTTCCGTCCCGCCCATGGCAGGCGGCGCAGCTGGAAGCGAACTCCCGCTCGCCTGCGGCGATGCGCTCCTTCGAATATTCCTGGGCGGCGGCGGTGAAAGGAAGGGCGAGCAACGCCGTCGCAAGAAGCAAAGTGCGCATAGTGACAATCTCCCTGGCATCGGCGTGATCCCGCCTGCAGGCCTCGGCCCGAGAACCGCAGATCACGCATCTCTATCAGCCCTAACGCTAGCAGCAGCGCGCTCGGCGGCATTGATAAACGTCAACGATTGATGCGCTCGGGGCGCACGGGCCGACGCTCTTCGCGCGATTGGCGCGTTCGCAGCGAAGCCCCATTGCGAGACCAGCCCCGGCGCTCTATATTGCGCCCATCGTTCGTGTTGCCGCGGCTGCTGAACCGAAGCACTCGAACAGGAATTTCCAATGCACACGGCTTTACGGCGGGTGGACGCTTGCGTTTCGCAAGTTGAAACCCAGCATGATCTGGACATCCGCCTTTTCGCGACCGAAGAGACGGAGATTGACCGCGCGAGCATCGACGAAATCATCGACTTCGCCGAGATCGTCGCCGACATCCGCGCGCTCTCACAACGGCGTTTTTTCGGCGACGCCCCTGCCCGGCTCGAACGGGTGGTGCTGACGCCAGACTTCCACAAGGCGGCTGGGATCCCGGTCGGCTCAGTTCTGGACGCCCGCGGCTTCGTGCTGCCCAAAGCGGTCGGCGGCGACATTGGCTGCGGCATGCGGCTGCTGACAACGGACGTTCAGGATCACGAGCTGGCGCGTTTAGACCATGACCAGCCCGGACGCCTCGAAACGATCTTGCGTCGAATCTTCTTTGAAGGGGCGCGCGACATCCCGCTGAGCCGCGATCAGCGCGAGGGTATGTTGCGCGGCGGCATGAGCGGCCTTTTCGCGGCGCGCCATAGCGGAACCGGCGTTTGGGCCCACGCCCAGCCGCTGATGACCGCCGATGCGCTCAAGCGGACCCACCGGGGCGGCGCGTGGGAGGCGTCCGAGGCGGTGGATCTGGAACGGCTCGGGCTGGAGGGGTTTCTCAAGGGCTCGGGCGCCGCGTTCACCTATGACGATCAGATCGGCTCGATCGGCGGCGGCAATCACTTCGTGGAAATCCAACGCGTTGACGAGATCGCCGATGGCGCGACAGCGCGCGACTGGGGCGTCGCCAAAGGCCATATCGCGATCATGGCCCACTCCGGCAGCGTCGGGATCGGTCAAATCATCGGCAAGCGCTTTACCGATCTGGCGCGGCGACGCTATCCAAACGGCGTAAAACACCCCGAGCACGGCTTTTTCATGCTGCCGGCGGAGGATCCGGACGGCCGCGCCTACCTCGCCGCGATGGGCGCCGCCGCGAACTTCGCCTTCGCCAACCGCTTTTTCCTCGCGCTGATGACGGTGCGGGCGCTGTCCGAAGCGTTGAACCGAGAGGTGGAGGCCCGGCCAATCTACGATGCGCCGCACAACCTGATTTGGCGCGAGGGAGAGGATCGGTACATCCACCGCAAGGGCGCCTGCCCGGCCGAAGGGCCGGAGACGGAAGGGCAGACGGATGACGCCTTCCCCTATGGGCGGCCGGTGATCGTGCCCGGCTCGATGGGCTCGTCCAGCCACCTGCTGCGCGGGACCGGCCATGCGGGCAGCCTTTGCTCCGCTTGCCATGGCGCAGGGCGGGCGAAGCCTCGCGGCCAGGGGCGGCGGGGCGATGCGGGCGAGCTGTCTCAGCTGCGGGTGGTGACCAAGGTCGCCCCCGAACAGCTGCGTGGCGATCTGCGTCGGAAAATCGAAAGCGCGATGCTGGAGGAAGCGCCCTCACGCTATAAGGCGGTTGGCCCGGTGATTGACACGATCGCGCGGGCCGGCGTCGCCAGCCCCGTGGCGCAGCTCTGGCCGTTGCTCACCGTCAAAGGGTTGTAGCCGCGCCATCATGCTTCATCGCGCCCCCAAAGCCAAAGCGTTCGCCGTTCCGAACAGATCGGCGAACCGCGGCCGCGCCCCCCGATTGCGTCAGCTCATGGCCTGTCGCCATTTTTCCTGCTGATTGAGCGCCCCCTTGCGCAAAATCGCCAGATCAACATCGACCGCAGGGAACACGCAGCCAGCGTCGATGATCGCTTTTGTCACCGCCTCATCAAGCGTCAGAAATCCCGACGGTTTGCCGATCGCGGCAAGGCGCGCCATCGCGTCTACGCAAGCCGCCGTCACGTCCGGATGGCTTGGATTGCCGACATGCCCCATACTCGCCGCCAGATCCGCCGGCCCCACAAACACGGCGTCGACGCCTGGCACGGCGGCGATCGCCTCCAGCTGATCCAGCGCCGCGCGGGTTTCAATCTGAATGATCAGGCAGATCTCCTCCCGCGCCCGACGATGATAGTCCTCCACCGCGCCATAGCGGGTCGCTCGGGTCAGCCCGGCCAAGCCGCGCATCCCATCCGGCGGATAGGCCACCGCCGCAGCGGCCCGCTGCGCGTCCTCGACGGACTGCACAAAGGGCACCAAGATCGATTGAACGCCACGATCCAGAAGACGCTTGATCTCCGTCGGATCCAGGGACGCAGGCCGCACGATCGGATGAACCGGATAGGGCGCCATCGCCTGCAGCAGTCCCGGCGCCGACGCCGGTTCGATCGATGAATGCTCCAGATCGATCAAGATCCAATCATAGCCGCAGCCGGCAAGCATCTCGGCGATCGCCGCGTCGTTAATCGTCAACCAGAGGCCCAACTGGCGCCGCCCCTCGATAATCGCCGCTTTGAACGGGTTTCTCGGCAACTCCATCACCGCTCTCCTAGTACTCAATCTGCGCCAGTCGGCGCAGTTCCTTGCGCCGACGCGGTTTCAAAGCCGAAAAACTCAAGATAAGCGGGGATCTGCTCGAACAGCATATCAAGCCCAATCCGCCCACAACCGCCTCGCGCCTTCGCCGCCGCAGGCAACGGCGTTTCCTCGACTTTCATCACCACTTCGCCAACAAAGCTCGCAGTGGGCGAATCGATATGCGCAACAAGTTTCGTCCGTCCGGTGATCATGCGCGTGCTCCCGCGGCTCCGGCGATCAGATCGGTTCTCATTCGATTTAATCCTCAATAAATTGCGGCGCGCCTGTCGCCGCGGAACGTTTAATAGCTTCAATAACGGCGACGGCGGCAAGGCCGTCCCGCCCAGACACCAACGGGGCCTCCCCATGCTGGATCACAGCGGCGAATTGCGCCGCCTGCAGATCGATCGGGTCGGCGAACGCAATCGGCGTCCGGGCCGCAGAAATCGGCGCGTTCCATGAAGGCGCGCCGTCATGACGCCAAAGCGTAAGATTGGGGAGCGCCAAAGACGCTTTCTCCCCGCCAACAAAGTAGGCGTTTTGATCCGTCGCCGGATAGGCCGGGTTTTCGCGCGCCGTCAGCTCCCAACTCCAAGGCGACACGACCGTATCGGAGATCGTCATGGCGCCAATTGCGCCGGAGGCGAAGCGGAGATTGACGACCGCGGAATCCTCGACCTGCCCGCCTCGAATTGCGTTCGCCTCCATCGCCGAGACTTCGGCGATCGGCCCGCACAAAAAGCGCAAGAGATCGATGTCGTGCGCCAAATTAATGTAGACCGGCCCGCCTCCTGGCTGGCTGCGCCAGGCGACGTCGAAATAGGCGTCCGGCTTATAGAACATGCAAAAGGCCGACGCGGTCGCGATACGCCCCAGCCGCCCTTCGTCAATCAATGCTTTAGCCTGCCGAATGATCGGGTTATGGCGACGATGGTGCCCCACCGCCAGCGGCGCGCCGGCTGCTTCAGCGGCGCTCACCAAACGCCGGCCGGCCGCGAGATCGTCACAGAGCGGCTTTTCGATCAGCACCGGCAGACCAGCCGCAACGCAAGCCTCCCCGCCCGCCACATGCGCTTGGTTCGGCGTCGCCAGGATCACGCCATCGACCTCGCCGCCAGCGATCAGATCCGCCAATGACGGCGACCATGGCGCGCCGAACTGTTCGGCGACGGCCGCTCCCAACTCCTGGTTCGGCTCAACGATTGCCGCCAACTGCGCCGTCCGCGCCACCGCCGCCGCATGACGACGGCCGATCAGCCCGGCGCCGACGACAGCGATGCGCGGCGCCGGCGCGTCCATCGCCACCGCCATCACGTCGTCTCCACCGGCAGGGCGTCAGCGAGCAGTTTGCGGAGGGTTGCGCCCGTGCGCTCGATATGCGCCTCCAGCAGCGCCGCCGCTTTATCCGCGTCATGACGCACAGCCGCCTCCGCAATCGTCGCATGCTCCTCCGCAACGTCCCGTTGATCGCGTTTGGTCTCCAGAAAGATCCGGCGATAGCGGTCATTCATCGCCATCAGCGTGCGCAAAAACTGACGCAACAACGGCATGTCGCACCGATCAATCAGCGCGATATGGAAGGCGTTGTGGGCCGCCTCCCATGCTTCGAGCGCCTCCGCATCATCAACGCGGCGCTCTGTGTTATTGAGCCGATACAGCGCCGCCATCGCCGCGGTTTCCCACTCCAGCCCGCCATTGGCGATCGAAAGCCGCAGAGCCAGCGGCTCCAACCGCATCCGCAGCAACGTCACCTCGGCCAGATTAGCCAATGAGACCGGGGCGACATTGTAGCCGCGCTGCTCTTCAGCCGTCATCAGCCCGTCCGCGACCAGACGCGTGACCGCCTCGCGCAGAGAGCTGCCGCTGACTTCAAGCGACGCGCGCATTTTTTCCAGATTGATCTTCTCACCGGGCGCCAACGCGCCGGTCAGGATTTGGTCGCGGATTGTTTCCGTAAGCTGCCCCGCCAGGGTCGGCTTCGCGCTGCGCGCTGCTTTCGATGGCATCATTTTGGTCGCAACCTCCCTCGTCGCGCTCTTCACACCATGCACATCGTTTTTCAAAATGAAAATCGATTTTTCATAGAAGTCTCGCTATTTCGGATGGACAGCCCGAAAATCTTTGGCCAAATGCTAAGCGCGGCGCCTGACGTGGCGGGTTGTCGCGCTCACAAAAAACACCACGCGGGAAACGCCCCGGGAGGAACAGAATGATCAACGCACTCAACCGTCGTCAGATGCTTGGCGCGACCGGCGCAGCACTCGGCGTGGCCGCAATCGGCGGCCCAGTTTTCGGCAAAGACAAAGTTCGCATCCGCCTTTCGGCCGTCAGCTCGGACACCGACCAGCGCGCCGTTGCGCTGCTGCAAAAGTTTGCGCCAGCCGTCGCAGGCTTCGCGGACTTCCAGCCTTCGTGGAACGCAACGCTGTTCAAGCAAGGCACCGAGCTTGAAGCGATTGCGCGCGGCAACCTGGAAATGTCGATCACGTCAGCTCAAGAACTCGCCGTGTTCTTCCCTGAGTTCTCGATCTTCACCGCCGGCTATGTCCACCAAAACGCCGAGCACCAAGTAAAAGTCTTCAATGACGCCCTCATGGACGACTTTAAGAAGAAGGTCGAAGACCGCCTGAACGTGAAGCTGTTGAGCATTATGTATCTGGGCCGTCGCCAGGTGAACCTGCGGATGCCGCGCTCCGAGCTGGACGTTAAAACGCCGGCGGATCTGAAAGGCGTCAAGCTGCGGATGCCTGGCACCGACAGCTGGCAGTTCCTCGGCCGCGCGCTCGGCGCGAGCCCGGTTCCAATGGCCTTCACCGAAGTTTACACCGCCCTGCAAAGCGGCGCGATCGATGGCCAGGACAACCCGCTGCCGACCGTTGTCGACGCGAAGTTCTATGAGGTCACCAAGCAGATCATTTTGACCTCGCACCTCGTCGATCTGAACTATCTCGCCTTCTCGAAGAAGCTTTGGGACAAGCTGCCCGCAGATCAGCAGGCCGCCATTCAGAAAGCTTCGGACGAAGCGGCGGAGTTTGGCCGGCAGAACCAGTTGAAGAAAGAAGCGGAGCTGGGCGACTTCATCAAGTCGCAAGGTCTCGAGATTTACGAGCCGAATGTCGCCGCGTTCCGCGAGCGGGTTCAGGCCGAGTACGTCAAGAGCGATTTCGCAAAAGCCTGGCCAAAAGGCGTGCTTGAGAAAGTCAACGCGCTCGGCGCTTAAGCCGTCGGCGATACAGTGTTTGAGGGAGTGGTCAGCGGGCCGCTCCCTTTCGCGCCCCGCCAACGAACGACGTCTCGGCGCGGCCGCCCTTCCGCCTTCCCCATGGCCGCCTGATGCGGCCGGAGATCACGAATATGCGGTATCTCGGTTGGATCCGGCACGTTTTCGAAGCGATCACGGCGCTGATGTTGGCGGTGATCTTCGCTACTTTTCTGATCCAGATTTACTCACGCTATGTCATGAATGAGCCGTTTGGCTGGACACTGACCGTCTGTTTGCTGGTCTGGATCTGGCAAGTGTTTTTCGGCAATGCGTTTATCGTCCGCCAGCGCGACCACGTCAGTTTTGACATTCTATACCAGGCCTCGCCGCGATGGTTGCGCCGGATCTTCGCCCTCATCTCAGCCGCCGCGATCTCGTTCGCTTTGCTCTGGTCGCTGCCAGCAACCTGGGACTGGATCGACTTTCTGAGCATTAAGCCAATGCCGACATTGGGCTTCCCGACAAGCTGGGCCTACTCGATCTACGCGCTGTTCCTGATCATCGTCGCGCTGCGGTACGTTTGGGCGTTCTTTGAGGCGCTGATTATCGGCCCGCCCGACGACGTGATTACTGAAATTCAAAAAGAAAGCGACGCCGCACAAACAGGAGAGCCGGCTAAATGAGCACTGAGCTTCTGATTTGTATCGGCGTGTTGTTTGGCCTTGCCGCTGCCGGCGCGCCGATATCGTACGCTATCCTAATTGGCTCGCTGTCTTACCTGGCGACGAAAGACCTCGATCTATCGCTGGCTGGCAGCCAGATTTTGGAGGGGCTATTTCAGGGCTTTGTGCTGCTGGCCGTGCCGCTGTTTATTCTCGCGGCGAACATCATGAACGCAGGATCGATTTCCGATCGATTGCTTCGCTTCTGCGTCGCGGCCGTCGGCCGATTCCGCGGCGGCCTTGGCCATGTCAACGTTGTCGCCTCGTTGATTTTCTCCGGCATGTCCGGCTCGGCGGTCGCTGACGCCGCGGGGATTGGCAAAATCACCATCGGCATGATGACGCGCAGCGGCCACTACACCCCCGGCTACGCCGCGGCGATTACAGCGGCGTCCGCCACCATCGGTCCGATCATTCCGCCCTCCATTCCAATGGTGCTCTACGCGCTGGTGTCCAAAGCCTCTATCGGCGCGCTGTTCCTGGGCGGCATCATCCCCGGGCTGGTCATGGGCCTTGTGCTGATGGCGATGAACGCGCGGATTGCGGCGAAGCGAGACTTTCTGATTGACGAAACCATCCCGCTTTCAGAGCTGCCGCGACACGCCTTTAACGCGTTCCCAGCGCTCCTGATGCCCGCCATCCTGCTCTACGGCATTTACGGCGGCGTCACCACGCCGACTGAGGCCGCAGCGGTCGCGACGCTCTACGCTTTGCTCCTCGCAGCCTTTTTCTATCGCGCGCTCTCAATCGGCACGCTCTACAGCGTATTTGTCGAAAGCGCCCGCTCCTCCGCCGCTGTTGGGTTGGTGATCGGCGGCGCCTTTATCCTCAACTATATCATCGCCGAGGAAGGCATCCCGAACCAGATCGCGGCGGGCCTGCAAGGGCTGGATATCTCTCCGCTCGCCTTTCTGATTGCGGTCAACCTGTTTATCCTGCTCCTCGGCTGTGTGCTGGACGCGACGACGATCATCCTGGTGATCATCCCGCTGTTCCTCCCCACCTGCGCGGCGCTCAAGATTGACTTGGTGCATTTCGGCGTTGTCGCCGTCGTGAACTGCATGATCGGCCTGATCACGCCGCCCTACGGCATCCTGTTGTTCGTCATCAACGCCGTCACGCGCATTCCGCTCAATGAAATCATCCGAGAGATCTGGCCGTTCCTGATTGCGCTGCTCGCGGCCCTCTTCGCGATGATCCTCTTCCCAGACATCGTCCTTTGGCTTCCGCGCCAATTCGGTCACGCAGGCTAGAAGCATGAAAACAGGCATCGCCACGGTTTCGATTTCGGGCAATCTCGACCAAAAGATCGAGGCGATCGCCAAGGCGGGCTTCGACGGATTAGAGATCTTCGAGCAGGACTTTATCGTCGACGCGGGCAGCCCGCGCGACGTCGCCGCGCGGATTCGCGACGCCGGGTTGGAGATACAGCTTTTCCAGCCCTTCCGGGATTTCGAGGGGCTGCCCGAGCCGCTGCGCGCGAAGGCGTTTGATCGCGTGGAGCGCAAATTCGATCTGATGCAGGAGCTTGGATGCGATCTGGTTCTGATCTGCTCCTCAGTCCACCCGCAAGCGCTGGGCGGCGTCGACCGGGCCGCAGCGGATTTCCAAGAGCTTGGCGAGCGGGCGGCGAAGCGCGGTCTGCGCGTCGGCTATGAAGCGCTGGCCTGGGGGCGCCACGTGAATGATCACCGAGACGCGTGGGAGATCGTCCGACGCGCCGATCATCCGAGTGTCGGGCTGATCCTTGACAGCTTCCATACCCTGGCGCGAAAAATTGACCCCGACACGATCCGCCGTATTCCGGGCGACAAGATTTTCTTCGTCCAGCTCGCTGATGCGCCGGCGATTGACATGGATCTGCTCTACTGGTCCCGCCACTTCCGCAATATGCCGGGTGAAGGCGATTTGGCGGTGACGGATTTTATGCGCGCGGTAATGGCCACCGGTTACGCCGGTCCAGTCAGCCTTGAAATCTTCAATGACCAGTTCCGCGGCGGCAGCCCAAAAACCATCGCGAAGGATGGCCTTCGTTCGATCCTGTACCTCATGGACGAGGTCCGCCGCATGGAGCCGGAAATCACCCTCGACCTGCCGCATATGCCGCCCCGCATCGGCGTTGAAGGGGTTTCCTTCATCGAGTTCGCCGCACAAGGGGATGAGGCGGACCATCTCGAGGCGTTGCTGACCAGCCTTGGCTTTCGACTAGAAGGGCGGCATATCGCGAAGAACTTGATGCTATGGCGCCAAGGCATGATCCGGATTTTGGTCAACCGCGAAACGGTCGGACACGCTGCGGAAGTCTTCCGCGCCAGCGGGGTCGCGATCTGCGATCTTGGCGTCGCGGTCGCCGACGCTGAAGCCACCCGACAACGCGGCGAGAAGTTGGGCGCGACGCCTTTTCACCAAACGCCAGGGCCGGGCGAGCTCGATATCCCGGCCATTCGCGGCGTTGGCGGCGGCGTACTCCATTTCGTCGACGCTTCAAGCGGTCTGGCGGATGTCTGGAATGTTGAGTTCTCGCCGAAGAAAGAGGTCCAAGACCAAGAAACCATCGGGCTCTCTCACATCGACCATATCGCCGAGACGATGTCCTATGACGAAATGCTGAGCTGGTCGCTGTTCTACACGTCTTTGTTCCAGATGAATAAAGCCCCAATGGTGGATGTGGTTGACCCAGACGGGCTGGTGCGCAGTCAGGCGCTTGAGGCGATCGACGGCAAGCTGCGCATCACCTTAAATGGCGCCGAAACCTACCGCACTTTGGCGGGTGATTTTTTGTCCAAGAGCTCCGGCGCCGCCATTCAGCATATTGCGCTGGCGACGGACGATATCTTCCACACCGCGAGCGCGCTGGCCGCGCAAGGTTTTCGATCGCTTCCGATTTCCGCCAACTATTATGACGACTTAGCGGCTCGCTTCGATTTCGCGCCAGGGCTTCTAGAACGGATGCGATCCGCGAATATCTTGTATGACCGCGATGACGAGGGCGAGCTGTTTCAGATCTACTCAGAGCCGTTCGCCGGTGGCATGTTCTTCGAAATCCTGGAGCGCCGCAGCGGCTATCGGGGCTACGGCGCCCCGAACGCTCCGTTTCGCATCGCGGCGCAAAAACGGTTCTTAAGCCGCCAGAACAGCGCTGCAGCGGCGTAAACGAACTGAGGACGCAGCAGTATGAACGCCCAGCGCAGCGGCAAAATCGCGATTCTTGGCGTGTTTAACGCCGACATGACGTTCCGCGCGGCGCGCCAGCCGAACATCGGCGAAACCATCCATGGCGATCGGTTTGATCTGGGCGCCGGCGGCAAGGGCTCCAATCAAGCGGTCGCCGCCGGCCGTTTAGGGGCGGACGTCGCCATTATTACGAAGTTGGGCCAAGATCCGTTCGCCGAACTTGCGCTGCGCGCTTGGCGCGAGGCCGGCGTTCGCCCAATCGTGCAACAGATCGCCGACCCTCAGACCGGCGCCGCCTTTATCTTCGTCGCAGCTGGTACGGGCGACAACGCAATCATCGTCGCGCCGGGGGCTGCGGCGACACTTTCCGCCGCCGACCTGGATCTTGCGGCGGCGGAGATCGAAACCGCTGACATCTTCCTTACTCAGCTGGAGCAACCAGTTGAGGCGGCCCAACGCGGCCTACAGATCGCGCGCCAGACAGGGGCGACCACCATCCTCAATCCCGCGCCAGCCGCTGCGCTGTCGCCTGAGCTTCTGGCCCTTTGCGACTGGCTCACCCCGAACGCGAGCGAGGCCGCGGCGATGACCGGCGCGCCAGTCAACTCACTGGCGGATGCCGAAAGCGCCGCGACCGCGCTGCTGGCGCAGGGCGTCGGCGGCGTTATCGTCACGATGGGCGAGCATGGCGCTTTGCTGAAGACCGCTCAGGAGACGCGCCACACGCCAGCCCTCAGCGCTGGCGAAGTTGTTGAGACCACTGGGGCCGGCGATGCGTTCAACGCGGGCTTCGCCGTCGCCCTATCGCGCGGTGAAACCGCGCCCGCCGCAGCGCAGTACGCCGCCGCGGCTGCGGGGCTGTCCGTAACGCGCGCCGGCGCGGCCTCCTCCATGCCGACAGACTCCGAGGTGCGCTCTCTACTCCAGCGCTTATCCTAGGGCGCGAACTCATAAATCTGTCCGAGCCAGCGTTCGGCAGGCGGCTTTGGGGTGCGTCAGCGACGCTCGCCGGTGGAACCACACCGCCGTCGCGCCGCTTTCTGCCCCAAAAGCGCGTTTGACGGGCTGGCGACGACCAGATTTATGAGTTCGCACCCTAGGACACGGACTCATAATTTCGCAGCCAAATTCGGATGG
>JALEGB010000121.1 GCA_022760355.1 Neomegalonema sp. | reverse complement strand
TCATAGCGACGGTTGGACATTCAAGCTCCTCCTTTGGGTGCTTGAATCAAAATTCACCGCAAAAGTGAATCCCATTTATGAGTTTACAGCCTAGCGTTTCGCTGCCGCGGTCGCCGCCAGCGCGGCTCGGAAGTGCGCGGCCAAGTCTCTGTCGCGCGCAAGTTTCACGGCGCCGTAAACGGTGACGTGGTTGTCGTCGAAGTAATACAGCCCCTTCACATCGCCGACTCGGCATCGTTCAGCGTCGCAGAAACTGTCGCTCAGCTTGACCACATGCACGCGTGCATCCGAGTCTGCGATTTCTTGCAGAATGCGGTCCGCGCGGTCGACGCGGGTTTGAGCGTCTGCGCGCGGCGCGTCGCAAAGCGCAGGCGAGGCTGAGGGCGACGCGCCGTTCCAAATGGCGGCGCGCACGCACTCGACAGCGGAGATCCGATGAGGGCGCGCCTGACCCAGGATCAGGATCGTCGCATCAGGCGCTCGCCGCTGCAGATCGGCGATCATATCGCGGAGGCTGCCCTTGAACTCTGCTTCCGTAAGGGCGCCGCGCCCAATTTGGCCCGCGCGGTCGACCACCGAGAACCGGCGCTTGCGTGAGCCGCTCAGGGTCAGGGGCTCAAGATAAAGCGACCAGCGGGCGGCCAGCACAATCAGCTTGGCTTTGGGGTTGGCGCCGATCAGTTGAGGCCAGAACGTGTTGAACGCGCTGCAGAAGCTGCGGTCGCCGAACTTCGCCATGCTCACGCCGAGCAGCGGTGGGCAGGCGCCGACGCTCGCCTGGCGTCCAGACAGCCCCAGCGCCGTTGCGGCGACGGATACAGCGGGGCGAATGGCGCCCGCATGGCTGTCGCCGATGAGGAGGACGTCATATTGCCCGGCCTTCGCAGCGCCGAGGTTGCATCGTTCGGGCTTGAATTTGAGCACATGGTGGCAGGCGCCGCGGGTGGGGTCGTCGACATCACCGACTTTGTAGCTCGCCAACGCGGCGGAGGCGGATGGATAGCGGCCGGGCAGCCCATCGCCCCATACCGCAATCAGCGCAATGGCGGCGACCGCCGCAGCGCCCGCCAAGCCGACGACGAGTGTTCGCCTCGGAGGGAGGGCGGCGCCAGCTTGGCGGAACGGGCGCTCGATAAATCGGAAGGATATGACCGCGAGAACAAGGGTGATCCCCAGCGCGATCAGCCGCAGCCAAATCGACGTAGGCCCCAACTGCAGCCCCGCGGCGAAGCTCAGTACGGGCCAGTGCCACAGATAGAGCGAGTAGGAGAGGAGGCCGATCGTGACGACCGGCCCCCACGCCAGCGCCCGATGCGCAATGCTGCGGGCGGCGCCGAAGATCAGCACCAACATCGCGCCGGCGACGACGGGCAGCGCGGAGAGGCCGGGGGTGGGCCAGGTGCGATCGACGCCGACGAAAGCGCTGATAATCAGCGCCAAACCGACGAGGGTCAAACCGCCCCGCAGCCTCGCCCCGCCGCGTTGCGCAAATCTAGGCTCAAGCCACGCGGCGCTCAGCGCGCCCAAGCCAAGCTCCCAGCCGCGCGATGGCGCCATAAAGAAGGCGAGATCAACAGCGTAAAGCGAGAGATACTGCGACAGCGCCCAGGTGAGCGCGCACACAATCAGCAGCCCCGCCACAACGCCGCGTCGGGAGCGCCACGCATACAGCGCCAGCAGCAGCGCCGGCCAAACCAGATAGAACTGCTCCTCAACGCTGAGCGACCATGTATGCAGCAGCGGCTCCTCCACCGGAGCAACCGCGAAATAGTCCTGCGAATCTCGAAAGTGGAAGTTCGCGGCGAAAAACAGCGCCGCCAGCGCGCTGACGGCGACCCGTTCCAGCTGTTCGGCCGGGTGCAGGATCATCGAGGTCGCCAGGGTCGCGGCGATTACGATGAAAAGGGCAGGCAGGATGCGCCGAACACGTCGCGCGTAAAACGCCCAAAGGTTGAATGCGCCGGCTTCCCGCTCCGCAAGGATGATCTTGGTGATCAGGTAGCCGGAGAGCACGAAGAACAGATCAACGCCGAGAAAGCCGCCAGGCGCCCAATCCTCGAAATAGTGAAAGATAATCACCGCCGAGACGGCGAGGGCTCGGAGCCCATCGATTTCTGGGCGATAGCGGATCGATGCGGCGCTTGTCATGATGGCGCGTGCATATCGCCGCGCATGTCGCGCCGCCATCGGCTCGATCGCTGCGGGCGGCGGCCATTGAGGCTTTGTGGCGTGGGCACAACGGGCGTCTTTATCGGGCGGCGTCTGCATCCCGGTTTCGCCGGATAGAGGCGGCTGCGGAATGGCGTCTAGCCGCACGGCGGCGGTTCGGCGCGCGACGCGGCGTCAGCCCTTTTGCGAGAGCCTGATGTCATCGTTGCTGATGATATGGTCGAGGGCCGGGCTGGGCGTCGGGCGGCCCAGTAGAAAGCCCTGAACTTGATCAAAACCGATCGCTCGAATGATGTCGAGCTCGTCGCTAAACTCGACGCCCTCGGCGACAATTTCTAAATTCAACTCCCTGGCGAAGGCGGCAAGAGCTCGCAAAAGAGTTTCATACTTCGCGATGCTCTGCTCACGAGCCAGCAGAAAACTGCGGTCTAGTTTGATCTTATCGAATTGGAACTTCCAGAAGTGGGCGACGCTTGTATTGCCAGCTCCGAAGTCGTCAATTGAGATCTTGACGCCTATTTCTCGGATTTGTTGCAACTGTTCCCATATCCGATGCTGGTCTTCGATCAGCATGGACTCAGTGATTTCGATTTCCAGCCGTGCTGGCGCGAAGACGCGGCGTGCAAGTTCGCGCTGTAGCTTTTGTGGCAGGTTGCCGGATTGAAGCTGAGCGATGGACAGGTTGATCGAGATGAAGATGCGCGCGGGCCAATCCTTGGCGACTTCCAGCGCTTCGGCGATGACCCAGTCGCCAAGCTCTGTCATTTTGCCCGATCGTTCGGCAATGGGAATAAACTCCGCCGGAGAGATTACTTCACCGTTATCGTCGATTAAACGTAGTAGCGCCTCGAAGCCGGCTAATTCACCGCTCTGAACTGCAAATATTGCTTGAAAATAGAGTTTAAGTCGGTCGTTTTTGACCGCATCCTCAATAAGTAAACGGATTTTATCAGCGCGTTTTTTGTCGGCGTCAAGATCAGCCGTGTATTCGACCACTTGGTTGCGTCCACGGCGCTTGGCCTCATACACGGCAATGTCAGCCGCATGCAGGGCGGCCTTCTGCGTTTCACCAGGCCTGCTTGTGTGTGCTCCGATGCTGAGAGTTGGCCTCGCGCCGTCCGGCAGTTTGGTGGCGGCGTCGCGCAGCGCGTGCTCAATGCGGCGCGCGATGGCGTCAAGCTTGCGCCGATCGACCCTCCGGCATATGACGACAAACTCATCGCCGCCATATCTGCCAAGCAAGTCTTTATCGGTGCGAATGCAGGACTGCGCCGTCTTCGCCGCTAGGCGCAGCATTTCATCACCAACATGGTGCCCGTATCTGTCATTGAACTGTTTGAAGTGATCCACGTCGATGAACAGGACGCCAATCTGTTCGTCGGGCTCGCGTTCGGTAAAGGCGCGATTGATTTCTTGGGTTAATATATTTCGGTTTAGGACGCCGGTCAGTTGGTCGTATCTCTGTAGATCAGCAACGCGGCGATCGCGCAGGCGCAGCCAGCGCCCACGCCAAATCAGCGCCAGAGCTGGGGGTAAAAACACGAAAGCGCAGCCTAGAATAAGCCATATGCTCAAGCTTTCATAAGAGCGACTTAGAACTGTATGGGTTGCCGTGGCGTTCACATAGACTTCAATAACGCCAATTGTCGCGCCACTTGGTCCAAGTGCGGGGATATATGCTTCGACATATACATCTGGTCGAACTGGATTCTTCCGGCCATCGTGAACGCTGATATTTTTTACGCCGGTTTTGTAGACTTCAATGGCTTTTTTGTTGATCGCCACGCCGCCCTCGCGTGCGAATTGGGCTTTGTCAGAGACAAATGCCAGCTGCCCATTCGGTCGAAACAGCTTGAAACGGAACACGGAGCCGGTGGCGACAGAGATTCGGATATGCTGCGCCTGATCTTTATTGGCTCGACCCGTCGTTATGATGTCCTTAATCGCGGGGATCATGGCGACAAAGCGGGCCGCCCAAGCAACAGCCTTCGCCTCGGCTTCCTGGCGGATCGACCTTTTGACCTGGTAATCAATAAAATAATCCACGACCGGCGAAGTGACGCCCCATATCGTGAGTATAGATATAATAACTGCGCCAGCGAACCGAATTAAATCGCGCTTCACAACTGCTTTTTTGCTGCGTGACATGGGCGGGCTTTGGCCTTTTTTTGTCGTGGTTTTACCAAAGATATCGCAGCAATCCGCAGTAAACGCTAAGCCGCATGGTTAATTCGCGGCGTCACGGTGGTCGCTGGCGCGGGGCTGATGCGGCTAGCCCAAAGTCGGCATCGTAAACTCAGCGTCATTGCGGACGCCCGTTGGCCAGCGGGTGGTGATCGTCTTCAGGCGGGTGTAAAAGCGCACCCCTTCTGGGCCGTGCATGTGGTGGTCGCCGAACAGCGAGTTCTTCCAGCCGCCAAAGCTGTGAAAGGCCATTGGAACCGGGATGGGCACATTAACGCCAACCATGCCGACTTCGATATCCTGAGCAAAGGCGCGCGCAGCATCGCCATCCCGCGTAAAGACAGCGACGCCGTTGCCATATTCGTGCTTGCCGATGGTGTCGACCGCGTCATCATATGAGCCGGCGCGGACGACCGACAGGACCGGGCCGAAGATTTCCTCTTTCCAGATCGTCATATCCGGGGTGACGCGGTCAAAGAGCGAGCCGCCGAGGAAGAAGCCGTCCTCATAGCCCTGGCGATCCATTTTGAACCCGCGGCCGTCGACGACGAGTTCAGCCCCCTCGGCGACGCCGCGATCGATATAACCGCGAACTTTGGCGAGGTGGGCTGCGGTGACGAGCGGGCCCATTTCCGCGGCGCGGTCGCTGGACGGGCCGATTTTGAGCGCTTGAATGCGCGGCTTCAGCCGTTCGATCAGCGCGTCAGCGGTTTTCTCTCCGACCGGCACCGCAACCGAAATCGCCATGCAGCGTTCGCCGGCTGAGCCATAGGCCGCGCCCATCAACGCGTTGGCGGCCATGTCCATATCCGCGTCCGGAAGAATGACCATATGGTTCTTTGCGCCGCCGAGCGCCTGAACGCGTTTGCCGTGTGAGGTTCCGGTTGCGTAGATGTAGCGCGCAATGGGAGTGGAGCCGACAAAGCTGATCGCCTTGACGTCCGGGTGCTCCAGCAACGCGTCGACGGCTTCTTTGTCGCCCAGAACAACGTTGAAGACCCCGTCCGGCAGGCCGGCTTCTTTCAGCAGCTCCGCCATATACAGCGATGCGGATGGAACGCGCTCGGATGGTTTGAGGATGAAGGTGTCGCCGCAGGCCAGCGCGACCGGGAACATCCACATCGGCACCATCGCTGGGAAGTTGAAGGGGGTAATGCCGGCGACAACGCCAAGCGGCTGGCGCAGCGCGTGGCTGTCGACGCCGGAGCCGACATTTTCCGAGATCTCGCCTTTCAGCAGCTGAGGCGCGCCGATTGCGAATTCGACGACTTCCAGCCCGCGGGTGACTTCGCCCAGAGCGTCGTCATGGGTCTTGCCATGTTCGGCCGAGATCAGCTCCGCCAATCGAGCGGCGTTCTGCTGCAGCAGATGCTTGAACTTATCCAAAATTCGCGCCCGGCGTAGGGAGGGGGTCTTCGCCCAGGCCGGAAAGGCCTCCTTCGCGACCGCGATTGCTTTTTCGACTTCGGTTTTGGTCGCGAGAGGGCAGCGGCCGGCGACTTCGCCCGTCGCCGGGTTGAATATGTCCGATGCGCGCTCGGATTGGCTTGGAGCCGGCGCGCCGCCAATGAAGTGGGTGAATTCGGTCATTGCGCTCTCCTCAAGATGTGGGCGTGTCTGCGGATGAGCGGAAATTTCTCCATTTAAATTTGCATAGCAATCGGCCAAATTGCGTAGCTGATATGCATAAAACTAGATCAAAATTAGGCCCGATAAACTGGGATGACGGGCGCATGTTCCTCGCAGTCGCCCGGGCGGGGCAGATCCTTGAGGCGGCGCGGCGGCTGGGCGTGAACCAGGCCACGCTGAGCCGTCGGGTTGCGGCGCTGGAGGAGGCGATTGGCGCGAAGCTGCTCGTGCGGCGCCCGCACGGCTCGACGCTGACGGAGGCCGGAGAAAAGCTGGCGGCGACGTTGGAGCGGATGGAGGGCGAGCTGGCGAACGCTCACGCTGAGTTGAGCGCGGAGGAGCAAGCGGTGGCCGGAACCGTCCGGATCGGCGCGCCGGACGGGTTCGGGGTCGCGTTTCTCGCGCCGCGTCTCGCGCGATTTGCGGAGCGATATCCGGCGTTGCGCGTTCAGCTCGCGCCGACGCCACGCTCATTCTCACTTTCGCGCCGCGAGGCGGATATCGCGGTAATGGTCGGGCGGCCGGAGGTTGGCAAATTGGTTGCGCGCCGGCTGACCGACTACACGCTTAGCCTGTACGCATCGCGCAGCTACCTCGCGGCCTATGGCGCGCCATCTTCGGCCGCCGATCTGAGCGCGCATCGGTTGGTTGGATATGTTGAAGATCTCATTCACGCGCCGGGATTGAGTTACACGCGGGAGTTTCTGCGCAACTGGCGATCACAAATCGAAATCGCCGGCGCGATTGGTCAGGTGGAGGCGGTGCGCGCCGGCGCCGGCGTCGGCGTGTTGCATGATTATCTGGCGCGGGACGCCCCGGATCTTGTTTCGGTTCTGCCGTCACTGCGCGTGCGTCGGGCCTACTGGCTGGCGATGCATGATGATCTGCGCAGCGTGGGCCGAGTGCGGGTCGCGTCGGATTTTCTCGGTGAAATCGTGGATGAAGCGCGTTCGCAATTCGTGGTTGAGCCGTCGACCCGTTGAGGCGCTGCGCCTCAGGCGGCGAGGGGCCTTTTGAGCGCGCATCCGCCCTGGCGCGCGCTCACGGATCACGGATCAAAGATCAGAGCTTGGCGCGTCGGAGCCTCAGGGCGTTGCCGATAACTGAGGCCGAGGACAGGCTCATGGCGACAGCCGCGATCATCGGCGACAGCAGAGCGCCCAGGATCGGATAAAGCGCGCCCGCGGCGATCGGGACGCCGGCCGCATTGTAGGCGAAGGCGAAGAACAGGTTTTGCCGAATGTTGCGCATCGTGGCCAAGGCCAAGCGGCGCGCCCGCACGACCCCGCGAAGGCTGCCCTTGGCCAGCGTGACGCCGGCGCTTTCGATGGCGACGTCGGAGCCGGATCCCATCGCAACGCCGACATCCGCGGCGGCGAGCGCCGGGGCGTCATTCACGCCGTCGCCCACCATTGCGATCGTCGCCCCGGCGGCGCGCAGCTCTTTGACCAGGTCAGCCTTGGCCGCGGGCGAGAGTTCGGCCCGGACTTCATCGAGGCCGAGCGTGCGCGCGACCGTCGTGGCGGCGCGGAGATTGTCGCCGGTGGCCATGATGATGCGCAGGCCGGTCGCGCGCAATTCGGCCAGCGCTTGCGGGGTTGTGGCGCGGATCTGGTCGGCCGCGGCGAGCAGGCCGATGAGCACGCGGTCCTCGGCCAGGAACATCACGGTTTTGCCTTCGCCCTGCCAGGCGGCCGCGGTTTCCGTCGCCCGGCTGATCTCGACGCCGAGCGAGGTCATCAGCGCCGCGTCGCCCAGCGCGACCTTGGCGCCGGCGACGATCCCGACCACGCCGCGCCCGGGGACCGCTTCGAACTCGGTCGCTTCAAGGTGGGGCGCGCCGCGTTGTTCGGCGCCCTGCAGGATCGCCGCGGCCAGCGGATGCTCGGAACCGCGCTCCAGCGCCGCGGCGAGCGCCAGCAGGCGCTGCGGGTCGGCTCCGTTGATCGGGGTCGCGTCCGTCAGGTTCGGGCGCCCTTCGGTTAAGGTGCCGGTCTTGTCCAGGATCAGCGTATCGACCACCGCAAGCCGCTCCAACGCTTCGGCGTCACGCACAAGAACGCCTGCGCTTGCGCTGCGGCCGGCGGCGACCATGATGGACATGGGGGTCGCCAGCCCCAATGCGCAGGGGCAGGCGATGATCAGGACGCTAACTGACGCGGCGATGGCGTATCCGAGCGAAGGTGTTGGACCGAAGGCGAGCCAGGCGAAGAACGCTAGAATTGCGATTCCGATCACCGATGGGGCGAACCATGCCGCGACGCGGTCCGCGAGAGCTTGGATGGGCGCGCGCGAGCGTTGCGCCTCCGCGACTTGCGCGACAATGCGCGCGAGCATCGTATCCGCGCCGACAGCGCCTGCGCGCATCGTGAATGAGCCGGCTTGGTTCATCGCCCCGCCGGTCACCGGGTCGCCCGGCGTCTTCTCAATCGGGATTGGCTCGCCCGTCAGCAAGCTTTCGTCCATGGCCGAACGGCCGTCCAGCACCACCCCGTCCACCGGCGCCGCTTCGCCCGGCCGGACGCGCAGGATATCGCCGACGCGAACATCCTCGAGAGGGATGTCTTCGTCGCCCTCCGCCCCCACCCGGCGGGCGGTTTTCGGCGCGAGATTGAGCAGCGCCCGCACGGCGTCTCCCGTACGTTCGCGGGCTGACAGTTCCAGCACTTGCCCGACCAGTACGAGGATCAAGATGACCGAAGCGGCCTCGAAATAGAGCGGTGGACCAAATTCGCCCTGGAGCTCGGCCGGGAAGAGGCCGGGCGCCAACAGCGACGCGAGGCTGTAGCTGTAGGCGGCGCCGACGCCGACCGCGATCAGCGTCCACATGTTGAGATTGCCGGTGACAATCGAGGACCAGCCGCGTTTGAAGAAGGGCTGGGCGATCCAGAGCACGACCGGCGCCGAGAAGAGAAACTGCAGCCAACGCACCGCGGCGCCGCCCAGCCACGCCGCCCAAGGCAGGCCCAGCATGCCGCCCATCTCCAGCGCGAAGACGGCGAAGGCGAACGGGGCGCCGATGAGCAAGCGGCGGCGGAAATCGATCAGTTCAGGGTTCGGGCCAGCGTCCGCCGAAGGCGTCGCGGGCTCCAGCGCCATGCCGCAAATCGGGCAGTCGCTTGGCGCGTCAGCTTCGACCTCAGGGCACATCGGGCAGATGTATTTTGTTCCCGGCGGCGCCGCGGGCGGCGCTGGGCGGTCGCCAATGAAGGCGCTTGGCGCGGCGTCAAATTGGTGTTGGTTGTGCGCCGAGCAGAAGTAGAAGCGCTCGCCGGCGTGTTTGGACATGAACTCGGCCGAGGCGCGATCAACCTTCGCGCCGCTGACCGGGTCCTCGGCTTCGAGATACTTCTCCGGCTCGGCGGCGAATTTGGTTCGGCAGCCTTCGCAGCAGAAATGGAAATCGCGGCCATCGATGTGATGGCGTGGTTTGTTGGCGGTCGGGTCGACGGTCATGCCGCAGACCGGATCGCGGATCACGGCGAGTTGCGCGCCGGTTGATGCGGTTGAGCTTTGCATCTGTTCTCACTAGAGGCTCCAGTGACTGGAGGGTCAAGCGGTCCAGCAGCGTTGAAGGCGAAAAAGATGAACATTGGCGAAGCGGCGGATCAAAGTGGGCTGCCGGTGAAAACGATCCGGTATTACGAACAGATCGGGCTGGTGCGTCCGGCGCGTGAGGCGAACGGGTATCGGGACTTCCGTGCGGCTGAGGTGCGCAAGCTGGCGTTTCTGGCCCGGGCGCGATCCTTGGGTTTTTCGATTGAGGATTGTCGGACCCTGCTGTCGCTCTATGAGGACGGTCAGCGCGCGAGCGCGGATGTGAAGCGCGTTGCGAGCGAGCATCTGGACCAAATATCCCAAAAGATCGCGGAGCTTGAGACGCTAAAGGCGTCGCTGAGCCATTTGGTGGCGCGGTGTCATGGCGACGAACGGCCGGACTGCCCGATCCTGGCGGGGCTTGCCGAAGCGCCGAAGCAGCCGAAGCGCCGGCGTGACGCGGGGGCGTGACGGGGCGTTGCATGCCGTTTTAAATCGATTAAAGTTGGGCGGATCAACGCGCATGGATGGGCGCGAAGCGTTTGGGAGGCCCGATGGCGGCGGTTCTTGGCTGTATCGCAGATGATTTCACCGGCGCGACCGATCTCGCCGGCCTGTTGGCGCGCAGCGGCGCGCCCGTTTCGTTGCGCATGGGCGTCCCATCCGAGCCGCCGAGAGATGTTGCGCCGTTTGAAGTGATCGCGTTGAAATGCCGGACCGCGCCGGCGGATCAAGCCGTCGCCGAGTGCCGCGCAGCTCTGCGCTGGTTGCGCGAGGCCGGCGCCAGCCGCTTTTTCTGGAAATATTGCTCAACCTTCGACAGCACGGCGGCGGGGAATATCGGTCCGGTCGCCGAATCGTTGATGGCGGAGCTGGGCGCAAGCCAGACGATCTACTGCCCGGCTTTTCCTGAAAATGGCCGCAGCGTGTTTATGGGCAATCTGTTCGTTGGCGAGCAGCCGCTTGCGGAAAGTCCGATGAAAGACCATCCGCTGACGCCGATGCGGGACAGCAACCTGATGCGCCTGTTGGCGCCGCAAACGACCAAGCCGGTCGGGTTGGCGAATAGATTGACGGTTGCGAGGGGCGTCGAGGCGTTGCAGGCCCGGTTGGCGGCGCTGCGCGGCGAAGGCGTTGCGCATGTGGTGGTCGATGCGGTCGCGGATCAGGATCTGGAAGTGATTGCGGATGCTTGCCGCGATTGGCCGCTGATCACGGGCGGCAGCGCGCTGGCGATGGGACTGCCGCATCACTACCGCGCCGCGGGCATGCTGTCGGCCAGCGTGCGTCCACCCGCCCCGCCGGACCTTGCGGCTGACGCCGTGGTGCTGTCGGGAAGCTGTTCCGCGATGACGCAAAAGCAGGTGGCGCGGTACTTGGCGCAGGCGCCCGGATATCAGCTGGACCCGATCACGCTCGCCGAGGAGGGGCCAGGCGCGGCGCTGGACTGGCTTGAGGCGCAATCAATGGCGGCGGCGCCGCTTCTCTATGCAACTGCGGAGCCTCAGGCGGTGCGCGCGGCGCAGGAGCGGCTGGGCGTCGCCCGAGCCGGCGCCGTGGTGGAGGCGGCGTTGGCGGAACTCGCGATTCGGGCCCGTGAGCAGGGCGCGCGCCGGTTCGTGGTGGCGGGCGGAGAAACGTCAGGGGCGGTGACGCAGGCGCTGGGCGTTCGCCGTTTAACTATCGGCCCTGAAATCGCGCCGGGCGTGCCTTGGACCTATTGCGAAAGCGATGGGCGGCCGATTGCGTTGACGTTGAAGTCCGGCAATTTCGGCGCCGAGAGCTTCTTCGCCGACGCGTTGAGCAAGTTGGGGGCGGCGCAATGAGCGCGGAGACTGAGCTGCGGGAGCTGATGTGCCTGTTGGCGAAATCGATGTTCGACCGGGGGCTGACGGGCGGCAGCACGGGCAATATCTCGGCGCGAACGTCGGATGGCGGGCTGCTCGTCTCGCCGACCGGCTCCAGCTTCGGACGCCTGGACCCCGGACGCCTTAGCCGGTTCGACGCGGCGGGGCGGCATATTGGCGGCGACAAGCCGACCAAGGAGATGCCGTTGCACAGCGCCTTCTACGATACGCGCAGCTCCGCCGGGGCGGTGGTGCATTTGCATTCCTGCCATGCGGTCGCGCTATCGCTGACGCCCGATGCGGATGAAGACTGTTTTCTGCCGCCGCTGACGCCCTATGGCGTCATGAAGCTCGGCAAGGTGAAGCTGCTGCCCTATTTCCGGCCGGGGGATCCGGCGATGGGCGAGGCGGTGCGCGGGCTGGCGGGCAAACGTTCTGCGGTGATGCTGGCGAACCACGGCCCCGTGGTGGCGGGCAAGGATATTGAGGCGGCCTGCAACGCGATTGAGGAGCTGGAGGACACGGCGCGGTTGGCGTTGCTGACGCGCGGGATGGCGCCGCGCATGCTGACCTCGGCGCAGCTGGCCGACCTGGTTGAGCATTTCGATGTGGAGTGGACGGCGTGACAAAGTTTTCGGCGAATTTGGGGTTTCTGTGGACTGAGCTGCCGCTGCCTGAGGCGATCCGGGCGGCGAAGGCGGCGGGTTTTGATGCGGTTGAATGTCACTGGCCCTATGACACGCCGCCGGCTTTGGTGATCGAGGCGCTTGCTGAAACCGGATTGGAGATGCTCGGCATAAACACGTCGCGCGGCGATGTGGCGGCGGGTGAAAACGGGCTGTCGGCGCTGCCCAGGCGCGAGGGGGATGCGGGGGGTTTGATTGATCAAGCGATCGCGTATGCGGCCGAAATTGGCGCGCGAGCCGTGCATGTTCTGGCCGGCAAAGCGCAGGGGGCGGCGGCGGAAGCGGCGTATATTGAGAATCTCAGCTATGCTTGCCGACAGGCGAGCGCGATTGGCGCGACAGTGCTGATCGAGCCGCTGAACCTGCGCGATGCGCCGGGTTATTTTTTGTCCACAACGACGCATGCATCTGAAATAATTGATAAAGTTGGGGCATCTAACCTCAAGCTGATGTTTGACTGCTACCATGTTCAAATCATGGAGGGCGATCTGAGCGCTCGGCTGCGCGCGCTCGCGCCGATCCTCGGGCATGTTCAGTTCGCGTCGGTCCCTGATCGCGGCGCGCCGGATCAAGGCGAGGTCAATTACCGCCATCTCTTCAACCTATTGGACGAACTCGGCTATGAGCGACCGCTTGGCGCGGAGTACAAGCCCAACGGCGCGACCGAGGCGAGCCTGGGGTGGATGAACGCGCTGCGCGGCTAGGGTCGAAACCCATTCAGCGGGCGCCGTCAGCCCGGTTTGGGGGCTTGTCGGCTAGAATATCGAGGCGCAGGCGGTGTGGCTCACCGTCAAGCCTAGGGTGCGAACTCCTAAATCTGGCCGAGCCAGCGTTCGGCAGGCGGCTTTTGGCTGAGAAGCGACTGCAGCGCAGGGTGGATCCCTGCGCC
>JALEGB010000120.1 GCA_022760355.1 Neomegalonema sp. | reverse complement strand
GCTTGTTGATGTTTCACGGAACCATCAACAAGCTCTAAGTCTCTGTTTGGTCGCGATTTGCGAGCCGTTAGATGGGTCCATCTAACTTCAAATCGCTTAGGGTGGGAACTCATAAATCTGGCCGAGCCAGCGTTCGGCCAGATTTATGAGTTCCCCCCTAAGACGCCGCCGCCGCCCCCCCCGCGGTAAACTCTGGCGAAATTACCCGCCTTGCCCGCATGCCCATACTCGTCCTCCTGACCTCGGAATAAATTACTTCCCGGTCCGGTCAGAGCCAGCAAGGTCACGTTGTGCATTCCGCCGGCGCTCGGTCGTGCGACCGCTGCGCGCCGGGGTCAATCCGAGACGTTGAGAGCGTGCTCTCGGCCACACTTGGAGCGGATCCGACTGGGGGCGCCAATCCCGCCTCGACAGGCAAGTGGTAGGGGAATAGTCCGCGGGACTAGTCAATTCAGCTCAAGCAGTGACGCATGCCCCCAACATCGATCAAAAACAATGCGGCGGCCACGATGTATCGTCCCGAAATCGACGGCCTTAGAGCGCTCGCAGTCACCTCTGTGATTCTTTTTCACGCTGGTTTTTCTAGTTTCTCCGGCGGATTTATCGGGGTGGACGTCTTTTTCGTGATCAGTGGCTACCTGATTACGCGCATTCTCATGAGCGAGATGCGGAGCGGCGAATTTTCTCTATTGAATTTTTATGAGCGGCGCGCGCGTAGAATATTACCGGCGCTACTATTCGTTTTATTAGCTTGCATTCCGATCGCGTGGGTCAATTACAGGCCCGTCATCTTTGACGATTATATCAAGGATACGATCTCGGTCGTCATCTTTATATCAAATTTTAGATTTTGGCTTACACGTGGTTACTTTGAGGCCGACGCCGATTTGAACCCGCTGATCCATACCTGGAGTTTGGCGGTGGAGGAGCAGTATTATCTGTTCTTTCCAATTTTACTTCTTATTATTTACAGGAGGGCGCTGCCCCGTTTGCCTTTGTTGTTGGCGCTGTTAGCCCTCGCTAGCCTGGCGCTGGCGGAAATCCTTTCGGTGACCGCGCCGCAGGCCAACTTCTATCTGTTGCCAACGCGAATATGGGAGTTTGTGGCTGGCGCGCTGTGCAATTTTCTCGTTGCGCCGTCGTCGCGTTGGCGGCGCGAGGTTCTGGCCGCGATTGGATTGCTGACCGTTCTGGCGTCGTTTGCACTATTCAATGATCAGGATCGCTTTCCCGCGTTGATCTCAGTGTTTCCGGTTGGAGCGACGGCGTTGGTGATCGGTTGCGGGGGGCGAGACACCATTGTCGGCCGTCTCCTCGCTTGGCGGCCTTTCGTGTGGATCGGCTTGATCAGCTACAGCGCTTATCTTTGGCATCAGCCCTTGTTCGTGGCGGCGCGTGAGCGTGGCGTCGATCCCGGGGAAGGTTGGCATGGGCCGCTGCTGATCGCGTTCACCTTCGCCCTGGCTTATTTGTCATGGCGCTTCGTCGAGCAGCCGTTCCGAACCCCCAGCAAGGGCGGCCGGCGTCGCAACCTCCGCACGCTGGGGGCCATTGCGCTGGCCTGTCTCGTGGTGCTCGTGGCGAGCAGGGTGCAACGTGAGTTTCGGACCGCGCAAGAGCAAGCCTACCTCGCGAGCCTCATTGGGGAGCGTCGCGACTTCTACCGTTTTCTCCAGCGCCACCAGGCGCGGGAAGCGAATGGGCGGATCGACGACGGCGCGTGCGTCTTCAGCACAGACCGCATCCACGCTGAATTTGTCGCGCGGTTTAAGGCTTGCTCGAAAACCAAGGGGCGTCGAGCGATCATCATTCTCGGCGACTCCCACGGCATAGATGTGTTCAACGCGCTCGCCAGCTCATCTGGCCCTGACGTCTTCCTGGTCGGCGTGGTTCGGGGAGGGTGTCGGGTCCATGATGCCCGGCCAACTTGTTTTTATGACGAGTTTCTGGACTTCTTGGCCACGCATCGACGTGATGTCGCGCATGTTTACTATCACCAAAGCGGCTCCTATTTTCTGGCGGACCGAGCGGGCCGCGTCGACAGTTCGCGGGCCTTCGCCGGGCCTGACGAATATCGCTTCGCCGACTCTGGCGCCGCGGAGGTCGCCGGATATCTCAGGCGGCTCGCGACGTTCGCGCCTACTACCTGGATCGGTCCTCTTTATGAAGCGCGGATCAACTTCGGCCCTTGGCTGACGCACGACGCGCTCAAGTTCAACCCCTATGCGCTCACCGCCATCCGCAGGCTCGACGATCGGTTGGGGGCCCGCTTCGCCGCCTCGCCGGGCGGTTTCGATTATCTGTCAGTGATCGAGACCCTGAACCCGCTGACGCCTGCGCTGGTGCATGGCGACTGCCTTATCGCGAGCGACATGGATCACTTGTCTCGATGTGGAGAAAAGATCGTGGGTCCGATGCTTTGGCCCTTGCTGAGCCAAGCCCGCTAGCTGCGGAGTCTCAAAAGGTTGTTCATTCGTTTCGGGATCTGGAAGCTGTGGTCGCCACAAACGCAGCAACCAAGTCGGACGAAAGAACAACCCGCATCAAAAGGCGCCGCCTAACTCAACCACCTTGCGCAGCATCGCCGCTCATCTGTCGCCCGATGGCTGCGCGGCGCCGGGATTATCTTTTCACAACGAGGATATCGCTCGGTCGCATCCTCAAGAGCTCTTCAGTGAAGCTGCCGAGATAGGTTGGCGCGAGGCTGGAGCGGCCATGGGCGCCCAGCGCGATCAGGTCCGCGCCGCTTTCCCGGAAAACCTGGCCGAGCGCCTGTACTCTGCTCGCGGCAATAAGCTTTGGGGAACTGCAGCGCTTGGGCGGCTCGATCTCCGACAGCCACGCATCCACCCGTTTCCGCGCCTCCTGAACGAACGGCCGCACCTCGGCCTCCGCGCCGCTCGGGGCCAGAAAACCGCGGAAGGGCACATGCACCGCATGGACCAGGTCGATCTCGGCCTCGGGCGCCAGATCGGCGGCCGCCCTGAGGGCTGCTGCGCATGACGGCGACATATCGAGACCGCAGACGACGCGACGATACGAGTGCATGACAGGATCGCTAACCAGCAAAACGGGCCTTTGGCTGGCGTGGACCAGCCGCTCCATCGTCGTACCCGCCACCATATCGACCCAAGGGCGCTCGCGATGGACGCCGAGCACGATCAGGTCTGCGTCAAGTTCGTCGGCGACGGCGTGAATCTCGCGCTGCGGATCGCCTGTCTTCACGCGGGCCTTATATGAGTACGAGGAGATTGCGCCGCATAGCTGCGCGAGCTGCGCCTCCGTCGCACGCGTCATCTGCACCGCGATGTCGTCAGGCAGATCAGAATCCACAATACTCAAGACCGTCAGGTCGGCGGTGTGAAGCTCCGCCAAGTTGAAGGCGCGTCGAACGGCGCGCTCGGAGCGTTCGGAGAGATCTGTTGCAACGAGAATTGTCTTCACGGCCGCCTCCTCTTCAACTGTGCAACGGTCACGGCGTCATCCACGACGAATTCGCCGACCTTTGATGCTCCTCATGTCAACTGTATTTAGTAACCTTTCGGGATGCGCCAAGGCAGGGCGGTTGCGATTACTGCGGGCAACCTGCGGGCGGGCCAATAGCTGCGTCAGAAGGTCTTTGCATAAAGATCGCGAAGATTTTTCTTTTGAACTTTCCCCATGCTGTTTCGGGGCAGAGAATCTGCGAAGAAAACACGTTTGGGTTGTTTGAACTTTGCAATTTTACTTTTTAGGTCTTCAATAACGACAGTCTCTGACAGCTCGGCGTCGGCCTTCGGTACGACGATGGCGACCACCGCCTCCCCAAAGTCTGGGTGAGGCACGCCAACAACCGCGGACTCAACGACGCCGGGCAGCATATCGATCAAGCTCTCGACTTCTTTCGGATAAACATTCAGACCGCCGGAGATGATTAAGTCTTTGTCGCGTCCAACGATGCTGAGATAGCCGTCAGCATCAATCACACCAAGATCGCCGGTAATAAAATGACCGCTCTTCCGGAATGACTCGGCGGTCTTTTCCGGCATGCCCCAATAACCTTGAAAGACGTTCGGGCCGCGAACCTCAATTGATCCGACTTCGCCAACCGGGAGATGTTCGCCCGTTTTGGGATCGACGACAAGGACGCTTGCGCCAGGGAGGGCGAAACCGACGGAGCCGGCGCGCCGGTCGCCGACATACGGGTTCGATGTGTTCATGCCGGTTTCGGACATGCCATATCTCTCCAGGATGCGATGACCTGTGCGTTGCTCGAAGGCGCGATGGGTTTCGGCGAGCAGCGGCGCGGAGCCTGATATAAAAACGCGCATATTGCGAACCACATCCCGCGTGAAGCGGGGATCGTCAATCAGGCGGGTGTAAAAGGTTGGCACCCCCATCATCGCTGTCGCCCTCGGCAATGTCTTCACCACGCTGTCGACATCGAATTTGGGCAGATAGATCAGCGAACCGCCGGCCGCCAGCGTAACATTCACAGCAACAAAGAGCCCATGCACATGATAAATAGGCAGGGCGTGAAGGAGGCGGTCCTCCGCCGTAAATCGCCATTCCGCGGCCAGCGCCATCGCGTTTGAATAGAGATTACGAACACTTAACGCAGCGCCTTTCGAGCGCCCGGTCGTGCCGGATGTGTATAGCAGCGCCGCGAGATCATCATCTTCGCGTGGCGCATCGTTGAAGTCCGACGGCGCTGCGAGACCCCTCGCCAGCAGGCTGCCGGCGCGCTTCGCAGCGTCGCCTTCCGTCTCGCCCGCTGAAGGGGCATATACGCCCATCGTCTCCAACCGCGCGCCGGCGCTCGCCGCGACGGCGGCCAGCTCGGACGCGGACTCCGGCGCGCAAACAAAAACGCGCGGCGTTGCGTCTTCGAGGAAATACGCGATTTCCGTCGGCGTGTAGGCTGTGTTCAGCGGTAGGAAAACGGCGCCGGCGCGCTGTGCGCCGAGATACAGCATCAACGCCTCGATGCTTTTTGGAATTTGCGCGGCGACGCGATCACCGGGGGCGACGCCAAGTTCAACCAATATGTTCGCAAAGCGCGCCGAGACGTCCAGAACATCCTTGTAGCTGTACCGACGCCCATCAGACAGTTCCGCAAACAGGGCGGACGCGGGATCGCTCGGAAAATGAGCTGACAATCTTTGGAACAGATTGCCGCTTTGACCAGCCTTCGGGCTATCGATGTTTGGACCGCTCATTGGGATCTCCTAAACGGCAAAGAATAATTAGGCGCTCGGCAGCAGCGCGCGAACCTGGCGAGACGCTTCGATCGCGCGTTCGGAGGCGTAGGCTTCATGCTGATCTTCAACCGCGTTGAGATCGTAGCGATAGTTCACCATCAGGCCGCAGGACTGCGCCAGCCCCTTGGCGGAAAGGTCGGCCCGCCAATTGATCTGGGCGAGCGATGCGCCATTGCCCAAGTGAAACCGGGCGACCGAGTCAATCGGTTCGCCGTCCTCTCGTTTCGCTTCAAGGAAGTATGTGGCCGCCAACCCCATCAGCAGCGGCTTGAGTTGATCCGAGCGCTCCTGATCCGCCGCCCAGGCCAAATCGCTCGTAGCGCGCGCAGCGACCGATACGGGATCCTTCTCTGGCGCTTCGGCGGCGACTTTGCGCAACCACCGTGCGAAACCGGGGATTGGCGACAGTGTCACGAATGTATCGAGCCGGGGCAGGGCGCGCGCCAAATCTTCGGCGACCTGTTTGATCAGAAACGCGCCGAAGGAAATGCCCCGGAGGCCGGCCTGGCAATTTGAGATGGAGTAAAAGACAGCCGTCGTCGCGTCGCCGGCCAGCGCAATCTCGCGCGTCGGCGACAGCACCTCTTGGATTGACGTTTCGATCTTATTCGAAAGGGCGACTTCAACGAAGATCAGCGGCTCATCCGGCATGCTTGGATGAAAAAAGGCGAAGCAGCGGCGGTCGGGCGGCTGCAAACGTCGTCGCAGCTCGTCCCAGCTGTTGATTTCATGCACGGCCTCGTAAGCGATGATCTTTTCAAGAACATGCGCTGATGTTGTCCAATCAATCGGCGACAGAACTAAGAAGCCGCGATTGAACCATGAGGCGAATAAATGGCGCATGTCATGGTCAATCCGCATTAGATGCGGATGATCTTTCGTAAGTCCCAACAAATGCCGGCGCATATCCACCAGCTGCCGGGTTCCGTCAGGCGCGAAATTCAGGCGGCGCAGCAATTCTTGGCGGCGCGGCTCCGCCGCCGCCACCAGTTGAGACAACGCTGCGGCGGTCCGGCTTTCGCCATAGTCAATGGTGGCCTCGGCGACAGCTTCCGCGTCAATGTCGTAGTCCTCGGCCAGCATCTCAAAAAATGCGAGCCGCTCATCCGCATTCAATTTTCCGTAGCGACGTAAAATTTCAGCAGCTAAAGCGACCCCCGACGCCTCGCCTTTCGCGCCCATCAGTTCGGCGCAAAGGTCTGGAAGCGGCCGGGTCTCCTCAACTTTCGGCCCGGACCAATCAACCAGGCGGGCGCCTCGCTCCAATATCGAAACGAGCAGGTCATTTAGGGTGCTGATCCGATTCATAGCGTCCCCTCCGTTCGCTACTTAATCCGCGGCCCCATCAGCGCGTCAGGCAGCCACGTCGCGATCTCGGGAAAGATCGACAGGATGACGATGGCGAGAACCATGCAGGCGACATAGGGCAGCGAGCCGACAAGAATGGTCTTCAACGGGATATCCGGCGCGATGCCGTTGATGACATAGAGATTGAGCCCTACTGGCGGCGAGATCAGACCGATTTCCATGTTGATCGTCAGGATCACCGCAAACCAAATCGGGTCAAAGCCTGCTGTCTCGATGATCGGCAGTAGAATAGGCGCCGTCATTGTAATCACGGCGACTGGCGGCAAGAAGAAACCAGCGATCAATAGGAAAATATTGATCGCGAGCATAAGCACCCATCGGTTGACTTCGAGCGTGCCGATCCATTCTGCGATCGCCTGGGTGATGAAGAGGTTCGACATCATGAAGGCGAACAAGCCCGCCGCGCCGATAATGAACATGATCATCACGCTCTCACGCGTGCTGTCGCGCAATACGCCCCAGATCGCGCGCGCGCTCCACATTTTATATATGATGATCGCGACCATCAGACAGAGCAGCGCGCCCACGGCGGCGGTTTCCGACGGCGTCGCGACGCCGCCATATAGGGCGTAGAGCACCGCGATGATGATCAGGATAAAGGGCAGCACACGAGGCAGAACCTCAAGTTTCTCCGCCAACGTGTAGTGTTTGGGCGTCAGCGCCACGCCTTGGCCGGAGCGCCAGGTCGAGTAGAGGGACCACGCCATAAAGAGCGCCACCAGCAGCAAGCCGGGGAAAACGCCGGCCAGAAACAGTCGGCCGATCGAGGTTTCCGTCGCGATGCCATACACGATCATGGTGATCGATGGCGGGATCAAAATTCCGAGCGTGCCGCCGGCCGCGATGGAGCCGGCTGCGACGCCGTCTGGGTAGCCGCGGCTGCGCATCTCGGGGATGCCCATCTTGCCGATTGCGGCGCATGTCGCCGGCGAGGAGCCGGACATCGCGGCGAACAATGAACATGCGCCAATGTTCGAGACGACAAGCCCGCCCGGAACCCGCGTTAGCCATCGATCGAGCGCTTCATAGAGATCTGCGCCCGCCCTGGTCGATGACACGGCGGCTCCCATGATGATGAACATCGGGATCGACAACAGGCCGGGGTTGTTGAGCTTTCCGAAGATCTCCTCAGGTAGTGACAGGAGGTTGGGGCTCGGGGCGGCCAATAATAGGAAAGAAGTGGAGGTGACAATTAGTCCATTAGCCACACTTATTCCAGAAAAAAGTACAAATATGGTGACGAGCGCGACCAGTCCACCTTTTAAAAGCGGATCCATCGTGACCAGGAAATCCATTACGCACGCTCCTTCGCGAGCTTTTCCACGGGCTCGGTTGAATTTTTAGGCGCGCTCTGCTCGCCATTTTCTTCGTCCAGCGCGAAAGGCTTGGCATAGCCGAGCAGCAATGCCGCCAAGTCTCCCAACAGTTGGAGGGCGAACAATCCGAAGCCGAGCGGGAGCGAGAGATAAGGAATCCATTTCGGCGGGTCCCAGGGCGTGTTCGTGGTCTCGCCCCAATCCCACGCGTCATACCAAAGAATTGCGCTATACCACGCGACAGCGCCAACCGCGGCGATCGAGATCAGCAAAACAAATATCGCCAGCGCCTTGCGCGCGCGCCCCCGCAACACGAGCGGTATAACGTCTACGTTCACATGGCCTTGGTGCTTCTGCACATATGGCAGGCCGATCAACGTCGCGCCGACGGCCAGAAACGTAATCATCTCCGTTTGCCAGACGGTGCTTCCATTTAAGACATAGCGAACAAAAATCATCTGGCAGGTAATGAAGATCGCCGCGCTGAACATGGCGGCCGCGATCCAGCCGCAGAGCTCGCTGATGGCGCGTATCGCCTTGAGGATGAAAGGAGCGCGCGCAGCGTCAAACGCGGCCCGCTCACTAGTGTTGAGCATAACTCCTGACACGGACCGAGCGCTCCTTTGTCATTGCAAATGGCCGAGCGAAGACCGCTCGGCGTAGGTTTGGATTAAAGCGGTTGCGGGCGTCACTCGACCGAGAGAGCGAGGTCGAGAAGCTTCTGACCGCTTTTCACTTTTTCCAGGAATGACTTGTAGGAGGTTTTTTTGGCGATCTCCCGCCACGCATCGAAGTCTTCTTTCGTCATCGGCTTGATTTCGACGCCGTTTTTCTTGAAAACTTCTGCTGAGTGGGCGTCTTGCTTTTTGGCTTCCGCCAGGTAGTAGGCCTCAGCCTTTGCCGCTGCGGCCTTAAGCGCCGCCTTTTGCTTGTCGTTCAGCGCATCAAATGTCGCCTTATTCATCAATAGCGGCTGGTACATGAACCACAGCGCGATGTCGCCTGCTGGCGTGTAGCATTTGGCCTGTTCGTAGATCCGGTAGGACACGAAGCTCGATGAGGAAGTATTGGCGCCGCCGAGAACGCCGGTCTGCATCGCGCTGTAGATTTCGGATGAAGCCATCGACGCAATTGAAGCGCCCGCGCCGACCAGCATCGCCTCAAAGGCCTTACCAGCAGCCCGCATTTGGACGCCCTTGGCGTCGGATGGTTTGGTAATGCACTTGTCTTTGCCAACAAAGCCGCCAGCCAAGTAACCATGCACCAGGACCATGACTTTGTCCTTCGCCATGATCTTTTCAATCTCGGCCATAAACGCCGATTTATTCAGGCGAGCGGCGTGGTCATGGTTTTTAACCAGACCTGGCATCAGCGTAAGGTTGTATTCGGGACGGAGACCGCCAGCATAGGCCAGCGGGAAAATCGTCATATCGAGCTGTCCGCGGCTCAAGGGCTTATATTGTTCGCGCGGTTTGAACAGAGACTTCGACGGGAAGATCTTAATCGTCAGCCCGACATCGGCTTTAGCCAGATCATCTGCAACCATTTGCGCCACCTTATGGCGCACATCTTTCGTCGACCACTGGTGGCTTAGGCGCAGTTCTTTGGCGTAGGCGACGCCGGAGCCCGCGACGGTTAAAGCAACCGCAGCTCCGAATAGAGCACGTGACATCATGTACTTTCCTCCCAAGGGATCGCCTTCTGAAGGCGCTTCTTCTTGTGCATCGTCCGCTACGCTCTGCGGCGAGGTCGGCGACGCCGCTGACGTTATCCCGGCAAGGCTGGCTGTCAATCGTTTTGTATACAATACGACAGCTATTGCGTACTTATCCGGTGTTTCTGTATGATCTACCGATGGCGCGGGAGGCGAACACGCGTCGCAATGAGGCAAGGGTTGAGCGATGTCCGAACGTGCGGCTCAGTTGGTGAGAGAAACGCTTGAGCAGGAAATCATCTCCGGCGCCTTTAAACCCGGAGACCGGCTGGATGAGGTGTCGCTGGCGAAGCGCTTTGAGGTGTCGCGCACGCCGATCCGCGAAGCGCTGCTGGGGTTGGCGGGATCTCAGTTGATTGAGCTGCGTCCAAGACGCGGCGCGTTCGTTCGCGAGCTTGGCCCGACCGAGCTGTTTGAGATGTTTGAAACAATGGCTGAGCTGGAGGCCGGATGCGCCCGTTTGGCCGCCCAGAGATTGGATCCGCGAACGAGCGCTCCGCTGCGCGCCGCGCTGCAACGATGTGCGTCTTCGGCGGCCTCCGAGAGTAACACTGACGCGTACTATTATGAGAATGAAGACTTTCACGCGACGATTTATGCGGCCGCGCGGAATTCATTTCTGGAGAGCCAAACTTTAGCGCTGCGTAATCGGTTGAAGCCGTTTCGGCGACTTCAGCTGCATGTGCGGGGGCGAATAACCCAATCGCAGCAAGAGCATGAGGCGATTTCACACGCAATCATAACCGGCGATAGCGAGGCTGCAGAAAAATTGGCTCGGAATCACGTAATGGTTCAGGGCGAACGCTTTATCGTCATGCTGTCAATGTTGGAGAAAGAGAAGCCAGAGCGCGTGTAAGCGTCGCTTCTTTTTGTTTGGTTTGACAAATATTGCGCTAATTTCGCTTGCAGGCAATGGCGCGCGCATATCGGCGAATACTGGCGGGCGCAGGCCTCCCTCTGGCGATGGCGACTGGCGTCAAGCCCGCGGCCAAAAATCGGAGAACAAAGACAGCCTTGGCGTGCTGTGTAGAACTGCGGGCCCGCCGCAATGTGCGGGGCGGAATGCCGGGCGGTGCTGAGCGGGGCCAGCGCCGCCCGTCACGGGCGACACCGAAGCCCCCACCTTACGGCCGACAAGGCGCCGCTATTTGCCGGCTTCGTCGACCGCGTCGGCTATTCGTCGCATCGCTGCGTTGAATTTCGCCTCAAGCTCTTTGGTCTTAGCTCTGCGCTCGGCTTTCTCCAGCCGCTTGCCAGCGCGTTGCTCCAACTCTTCTCTACTCTGAATTCCGCCATACGCGAGGCTGACGATCGCCGCCAACGCCACGCTGCCGGCGATGAGGATATGTTTCATCACCCGCCTCCTACTCCTTCAAGCCGCTCCGGGGCCGAGTTAAGGCTTAAAATGCAGATCAAGCGCTTTCTTTGGGGGATGCGACGACATTTTTGTGAATACCTGTTGCGCGCCAAGCGCAGGGGCGCCCCGTTTTGAGACGGGTTCCGCGCGCGGCAATCTTTGAAGGTTGACTCTTTTTCAAGGCATGGCGCCGCGCGCGATCCTCCTGCTGGCGCAAAACAGGTGTCCCAGCGAGTGATTCGTTCGCTTCGCGGGTGAAGGCGGTCGCAGATGCCTAATGCGGCTGGGCGCGGCGAAGGGGCGGCATTAGCGCTGGCGCTAACAGAAGCCCGAACAGATAGCCGCCAATATGCGCTGCGCCGGAAATGCCCGGGGCCAATAGGCTGATCGCAGCATTGAGCAGCACAATCATGATGCTCGTGCGGACGACATAGCTCAGCGGCGAGGGCAGGTGGCCGTGGAACATCGGATGCGCATGCGGGATGGCGCGGGCGCGGGCATACACATCGCCGGCCAAGACGCCAAAGATTGCGCCCGAAGCGCCGACAAGCGTGACCTGCGACCAGATCGAGAGGCTTTTGCCGTCAATGGCCGCCGCCGCCGCATCCCATCCCCAATGGCCAACTGCGCCGCCAATGGTCGCGATGACAAAGAACAGCAAGTAGCGGATCGGGCCAAACGCGCGCTCCACTGGCGGGCCCAACACGGCGAGGGCGGCCATATTAAACAGCAGGTGCACCGGGAATTGACCGAAGCCCGGAAACTGGCCATGCAGCGCGCCATAGGTGACGAAACGATAGCTCTGATCCAGCGGCAGAGCACCGGTCATAAAAGCCTGCATTTCGCCGACGGTGATGGCGAAGCTGAGCAAAAGCTCCTGACGCAGCGTGGGCGAGAATATGGACGCGAGTTCGACCGCGGACATCGCGATGATAAGGAAAGCGGTGATCGGCGCGCCCTTAAAGGTCATCTTGTGCGGCGCGAGGGGTGAGACCGGGCGGGGCTGTTGCGCGAGATGGTCCCATGGTCCGCTCCGTCCGCCGGCGGAGGATTGGGGCGGCTCGTGGTCGAACGGGTTGGACATTTGGTCCCCTCTTATGCTGCGCCGTTGGGAGCTGGTCGCATCAGATGGGCGCTTGGCCCAGTTTATCGAGGGTTTGTTAGCGCTTTGCGGTGTTTTTCGAGACTGTGACTGCTCAATTGCTGCGATTGGAGGCGTTATGACGCGTTCGGCCCGCTATCTTGGCGCGATGTTCCTGGTCTGCGCCTTTGCGCTCGGCCCTGTCGCCGCAATCGCGAAGATTGCGGTTGTGGCGGCATGGGCGCCGCCGACGCCGGTTGGCGCGCCGGTTGCCGCCTTCGTTAGCGTGCGGAATGTGGGCGTGCGTACGGACAGGCTGATCGGCGCCCGCAGCGCCGAAGCGTCGGAAGT
The DNA here is from genome assembly GCA_022760355.1 of Neomegalonema sp. Classification (GTDB taxonomy): domain Bacteria; phylum Pseudomonadota; class Alphaproteobacteria; order Rhodobacterales; family Rhodobacteraceae; genus JALEGB01. Next base: position 21,504 of record JALEGB010000120.1, on the reverse strand, counting down.
TCTGATCGTCGTGCGGCGTTATACTGCCGGCGCCTATCGGCTGGCGCCCGTGGCGCAGCTGGAGCTGCCGCCGGGCGCCGCTATCGATATGCGCCCTATGGGCGCGCAGCTGCGACTAGGCGGCGTTGCGCGACGTCTCATTTGGGGGGAGAGGATCCCGATCACCTTGCTATTCGAGCGCGCTGGCGCGATCGATGTGATGGCGACGGTTGGCGACGGCCCTTCGGCGGGGTTGCGAGTGCAGTTCGGCCGAGCTCGACGCAAGGGGGAGCCGCCAGCCGCGCATGATCGGGCCGGCGAGCCGCGCTAGGTTGTAAACTCATAAATCTGGCCGTCGCCAGCCCGTCAAACGCGCTTTTGGGGCGCGTCAGCTCAGCGCGCTGGTTAGCCGCGCCCACGCCCAATGCGCCGCGCTCCGCGCCGGCCAAATCGTATAGCTGTTTGCTTCCAGCCGCGCGAGCTGGGTCGGCATCGCGCCGAACGGAGCCATAGAAGCTGCGCCGACGGGGAAGGACGCCTCGCGCAAATCGATCCGGAGGCGTCGCGCCAGGATCTCCGCCGCGCGCGAGCCGGACAGCTCAAACCGCGCCAACCCGTCCGAAATATCGGAGAGATCGCCAAACGCCGCCGCCGAGGGCGCGAGCCGATCAAACCGTTCCCGATCCGAAACATCTATCCGCCATTCGGCGGGGCCGATACGGAAAATCCGGGCGCTGTTCCCATTTGCGCCGTTGCGGGCCAAGGCGCTCCGGCAGGGGGCTGGCGCCGCCTCCAGTGCGAATTGTTCACACAACCAAGCTTCCGCATCAGCAAAGCGATCCGGCCAGGCGACAAGGCGCAGCAAGGCGTGCGGCGCAATTTCATGGAGGCGGACCTCATCACCGTCGGCGCTGAGACGGGCGGTCGGATCGTCGCGCAGCCCGCCTAGCGCCGCGCGCGCGGGGAGGGTGAGCGGCGCAGGCCGCGGGGTTTCACCCAGCTCCGGCGGTCTTGGGTCCGTTTCGGGCCGGGCGCGGGCGCCGATCGGGTCGAAAGCGTCAGGCCGCGCGATGCGAACGGCGATGGAGCTCTTCTCATCCGGCTCCGCGACGATCACCCGTCCGCCCCAAGCCGGCTCTCCGCCTTCAATAAAGCCGAGCGCGACCGTCGTTTGACGCGCATCCGACCAGGCGACCGAACTGATCCAGCCCAGCTGGCCGCCGCGGCCCGCGGCCCTGCGCAGGATCGCGCCTGGCGTCAGCGTCGCCGTGGGATCATCCGGCAGGACGCCGACCAGCAGCTTACGGTCGAGGGGGAGCGCATCGCCCTGACGTCCGAGCGCGCCGCCTGCAAAGGCGCGGTCTGCGGCGGGCGCGTAATCTGGGCCCAGATTGCCGAGCGAGGTCTCGCCATTAAGTTCAGGAGCGCCCAGCCGTCCGCGTTCGATCCGCAATGTCTCCAGTGCGGCAGCCCCGAGGAACGCCCCATCCATGGAGCGGACTGCGTCCCACAGCGCGTCGAACAGCGCTTCTCCGCAGGGGGCTGGAGCATAGATCTCAAACCCAAGTTCGCCCGAGCGCGAAAGCCGCGCCAGCCGGCAGAGCGCGTCTCCGACGCGGCAGGCGCGCACGCCGCCGACGGGAAGGGCTTGATCGTTCAACTCCACGCCCATCACCACCCGCGCGATCGCCCGTCGGGCGAGCGGGCCGACAATTGCGAACGCCGCCACCGCGTCGCTATCGTCGCTCAGAGTGATTTTCAGCGAGGGCCAGCGCGCTTGATGCAGCGCTTCCAGCCGGCGTCTCAGCTGCGCCCCAGTGCTTGGCGGAGCCGTCAGCTGAAAGGCGTCTTCCTCCAGGCGCCACAGCACGGTTTCGGCCATAACAACGCCGTCATCCTCAAGCAGCAGCGTTGGCCGCGCAGTTCCGACCGCAAGCGCCGATGCGGCGCGTACGCAGCTTCGATCCAGAAATTCCGCCGCGTCCGGGCCGGCGACGTTTACTTTGCAGAAGCTGGAAAGGTCCGCGATCCCGACCGTCTCGCGCGCGGCGCGCGCCTCGCGCCGATGGCTCTCCGCCGGTTCGCGCCCCGGCGCGTGGCCGCGCTCAGGCGTCAGCCAGCCTGCGTCTTGATGAAAGGAAACCCCAAGCGCATGAACTGCGCTATGGGCGGGCGCACGACGTTCGGCAGGGTGATCCGTCAACCCCGTCAGCAAGGTTTGCGGCAAGCTGGGCGACGGTTTTACCGCGTCAACCGGCGCGAGCCGGGGCTGCTCCGGGTCGTACAGCGTATCCGTCGCCAAGTCGCTGAACATGCGGCCGCGCGCGCCGATCCGCCAGGCTTGCGGATCCGTCTCGGCGTCAAGCTCAACCGCCTCCTCCGGACGCCCAAGCAGGCGCGCGGCGGCGTTGCGGCCAGAAGCGGCGCAGGCGTTCGGATGGTTCTGACCGGTCGCCGCGCCGGCGAGTTGGATATGTTCGGCGGCGGCGCTTGCCAGCGTCAGCGCGCCATTATCGGCGCGCGACGCATTTACACCACAGGCTTGCGCCGTCGTCAGATCTGGGCGCCAACCGCCGGCGACAACCAGCGCGTCCGCCTCAATGCGTTGTTCGGTTTCATGCCACCCCTCGCCCTCGCGTCGCGCGAGCCTGACCTCGGTCAAACCATTGCGGCCAACGGCCCGGTAGGGCGCAAGGCCAACGCGATGGGCGACGCCTGGTACGCCGGCCGCGCGACGGGCGTGCGCCGCCAAACGCATGTCCAGGATGGTGATGTCCGCGCCGGCTACAGGCAGCTGATCGACGCCCAAATAACCGCTCTCATTCGTCGTCGCGATAACGATGCGTTGGCCGGGCAACACGCCAAAGCGAAACAGCGATGTGCGCAGGGCGCTTGCGGTCATCACGCCGGGGCGGTCATTGTCCATAAACAGGGCGCTGAGTTCGATCGCGCCAGGCGCCAAGACCAACTCATTAAAGCGAATCTGCCAGATCACCTCAATTGCGCCCTGAGGGGTCAGGCGGGTTTCCCGCAGCCCGGCGGAGCCGTCATCAAACAGGCCCAGAAAACGGGTGCGGGTCATCATGCGCGCGCCGGCGCGGCCCAGATGAGCAAGGCGCGCGGCCAACCAATCGACAGGCTGCGTTTCCTCAATAAGCGATGGATCGCTGATCAGCTGACCGCCTAGGACGCTGTCTCGCTCAATCAGCAGGGTGTCGCGGCCAGCCTCAGCGAGCGTGCGCGCCGCCTCAAGCCCAGCGGGGCCCGAGCCGACCACGAGCGCATCGCACACTCGGTAGGCGCATTCGCTTGGCGTCGGCGTGGATAGCGACTCGGCCGCTTGACCGGCGGAGCGCCGGGGCAGCAGCCGCGGCGGGGAGAGGCTGGCTTCAAGCCCCGGGGTAAGCTCCACCAAGGCCGGGTCGACGAGCTGTGGCTTCAGAGTGGCGCTGTGGGCCCCGCGGCGGCGCAGCAGCAGGCGTGCGCCGGAGGCGGAGGGGCCCAGCGCGTCGATGCCGCGCGGCCGCGAAAAGATGGGACTGCCGCCGACCATCTGTACGCCGTTCGCAAGAAGGGCGGAGGCGAGGGTGTCGCCTTCATAACCGAAATATCGTTGGCCATTCCAAAGGAAGCCGATTTCGATCGACCGATCGATCCGGCCAAAGCCGCCGACCCGACGTGGGGTGGTCGGCTGGTTCGCGGACAAACGCGCGCTTCGACGATGTGCAATGGGCATTTACGGCCTCAAGACGCCATACGACGACCAGATGATTGACGACGCGCGCGCTTGGCGCGTTTGCGCGGCGCGGGGGGCTGCAGCGCGGGGGCCTGCAGAGCTTGGGCGTGCAACGCCGTCGCGGGGCGGAGATCATCGCCGCTTCGCACCATCACCATGCCGCACCCGTCCGTATGCCGCCAGAACCCGGCATCCTGCGGAGCGGGTCGCGCCGCGGCGCTGGTGTAGAGCGTTCGGAACCAGATGCTGGCTGGCGCGTCGAGCGCTGGGGCGGCGTCCGGTTCGCGTATCGGTTCAAATTCCGACTGTGGGCGAGGGCCGCAAAAAGGGCAATTCACGCACCCAGCCGGCTGGCGATGCGTTCGCGGCGACGCGGCCGCGCGCTGCGCTGCAATCTGCATAAATGGCGGCCTCATGGCGCTCGCTCCCGTCCCAGCTTCGCGGCTTGGGTGATAGTGCGGTTGAAGCGCACGCAAATGCGCCTCAACCCGGCGTTGGTCAAGCGGCACTGATAATGTGGCGCCTCACAAATCTAAGAGGATGCTGCATTGCAGCAGCTATCAGGCGCCGGATTGCGCCAAGCCTGTTGCGAAACGGACATTGTTTGAACGGAGACGGGTGCAGCGGACGCGAGCGATTCGCTCGCTGCGGGCGCGGGTCCGCGCAGCCCATTTGTGGAAATTGCGACGGCCGCCGCCCCGAGGGAAAAGGCGACGGCCGGCGGCCAAGGCGTTCGCTGTCATGGTGTTTTGCGCCTAGGCTTGTTCCATGTGCGCGCTGCTCCCGCGCTGGGACGGGCGCGGGAAACAGCACTTCTTCGTTGAGCCGTCCTTTCTCATGCGTCGGTTGAGGCGAGACAGGGACATGCGGCGGTCTTGTGCGCCGCTGGTGGGATGAGAATGCCAAGCAGCGCTTGCTGCGATCTTTCTAGAAAAGGTGAATCACGCGCGCATCGGGTAATAAGTGGTCATAATTTTCAGTGAGTTCTTCTAAAACTCGAGCGAAATTTGACCTATTAGGGTCGAAACCTAAGGCTGGCCCCGCGGCGGTTTGCCGTCATAGGCCAGGGCCGCCGTCATCACCACCCGTTTCGGCGCGCTCTCCGTCTCGATCCACATATCCGCGCCTTCGCCGCCATCTTCGAGCGCAGCGGGGCGGCTGCATACACTGAACGCGTCTGCATCCGTCAGACGGCCGCGCAGGCGATAGGAAAAGCGGCTGATCCGGCGATCGGGGCCGAGCTCCCGCGCCAGCTCCAGCAGCAATGTCGCCATCAAGGGCGTTTGCACGATCAGACCGGAGGCGCCGGTCGCCTGGCGGCAGTAGTCGGAATCATAATGGAGGCGGTTGCTGTCAAAAGTCAGCGCCGCGTATCGAAACAGCAACGGCGCGTCGACGGCCCAGCGCCGGCGCCAGCGCGCCTTGGTGGTTTCGTCAATTGCGGCGGGCGCTTCGCCCAGCAGAGGCGGCGTCTCATCGCCGCCGCCGCCCAAACGGCGCACGTAATCCCGTTCTTCGATTTCGGCCGCGCCCTCTGACGTCGAGACGTCAAGGCGTTGCGTCACGATTTCCACCGGCCCTTCATTCGTGTCGACTTGGCGGCGACGCTCGAAGCTGCTGGCGAGGTGGGCCAGCCTTCCAACGGTGAGAGATCGGCGAAAGGCCAGGCGTCCGCCAACCCAATGAAAGGCGCCGTCCCCTCGCACATTTGCGTTGGCGAAGGCGGGGGCGGCGCCGCTCGCGCCCAGCTCGCTGCGCCGCGGCGCGTCCAGAAAGTACAGCCAACGCCACAGCGGCGGCAGCGGATCGCCCGTGCGCGGCGGATCGCCGGGCAATCCGAGCGAGGCGTGCAGCGCCGATGCGGGCCAAGCGCGGATCCGATCACTTTTCTCGACCGTTTGTTCCGCGTCCGCTAAGTCCCGCATTTCAGCTCCGCTCAGTCTTTATGCTCGTCCTGCCGTCGAACGACGAGATTGACCGCCAGACGCGCTCGCCGCAAGGGCCGATGCGGCTTTATCTCGCCATGGTTGCCGGCGGAAGAAGCGGGCGGCGTAGGCGACGCCAATGATCAGGACGCAACCGGTCAAATTCGCCAGCATAACATTCCAATAGTCGGGCGAGAACGCGCCGCGGCTGAACGCCTGGGCGATGCTTGTGCGTGCGGCCGGGCCAACAGCCGTTTCGCGGATCCACACGCCAAGCGCCTGGGCGATCACCAAGCTGGCGACGAATACCGCCAATGATTGTTGGCCAACGCGGCGAACAACGGTGACGGCGCGCTCCGCCCAGCCTGTCTGCGGCAAGTTTGCGCCGCGATCCCCTGCGAGGGCCCAGACCAGATAGGCGAGCGCCAGAAAGTGGATATAGCGGAAAACGCCGAAATAGGTCTTGGAGGTGATGGCCGCGAGCCCGTCATAGGTCCAGAGCAGCGATCTGATCAGATCCGCATACCATTGGATTGTTTGCGGATCGGCCGGCGCCGCGCGCAGGCTCCGCACATGATCGCGCAATTCGCGCAGTAAGACGCCGTCCGGATCCAACGGAAAAGAAATGAGCAGAATGGCCGCGGCCGCCCACATCAGGCGTCGGTCGATTGGCGGCGCCGGAAGCCAGCCGGCGGAAAAGGCGAAGCCGGTAAAAAACAGCAACTGCCATGTGAACGGATTGAAGAACCACGTGCGTTTATCGTCCCAAGGCGACCCGCGGAGATTAAGATTACGCATCTCGGCGAACAGGTCGACCTGGCTCCAAAGCGCGATCAGGGCCAGAGCCAACATGACGGCGAGCGCAAGCCGCCATACGCCAGTCAAAGCACGGCCGGCGAACCGCGCCAACGCGCACACAACGCCGATGACGGCGAGTATGAGCGCGATGGAAAGGAAGAAGCGAAACAGCTGATAGCCATTCTCCACAAAAAGATAGCGAAGGGTTGGCGATGAGACCTTATTAAAAATAATCCAAGGTTGGCTGCCGGCTAAATAAAGGGCCACAGAAAACACAATGGCGGCGGTGCGGCTTTCAATCGCAAGCGCTGCGATCACCGGCATAAGCGCCAAAATGACCATGTACATCGGCAAGATGTCGAACAATCCCGGCACATAGGTCAGGGTCATCAGGCCAACGATTTGAGCATCCCCATGTCGGGTCAGTGGCGGAATGCCAAGCGACGCCAGATAATAGCCGCCGGTGCCGATCCAATGATCGAGCGCGATGACCGTTAAGATCGCCGCCAGGAAGACGCCGAGATGGCACCAGTAGATCTGCCAAATCCGAAATGCGACGCGCGCAGCGCCCATTGGCCAGCCGCGTGTCTCAAACACCTTGAAGAACGCGATGGCGGAGGCCGCGCCGGAGCAGAACACAAAGATCTCCGATGCGTCAGAGTAGCCGAACCGGGCCGGGATCCAATGGTGCCAGGTGTTCCAAGGGATGTGGGCGATCAAGATGATGAACATGCCGAGCCCGCGGAAGAAATCGAGCCGCGGGTCGCGATGAGCGTCCGACCGAATTTGTGCCGACACTGAAGATCCTCATAAACATGCGCCAGCGCTCGAATGAGCGCCCAAACCGCCGACGCTCTCGCATAGAGATATGGATCGCGACAGCAACATTGATGCGAGAGCTTCGTGAGGCGCGGCGATTTGGTGCGCGGCGCGTCGGCGGCGCCGCGCTTGGGAACCGGCGCTATTCAGATCGGCTGGAGATGCAGCTCGCTGCGTCCGCGTCATCCGCAATCTCGCGCGCGGCCTCATTCTGGCTCGGGGCGGCGTCCGGTTTCACAAATGCGATGTAGCAGGATTTTCGGCCATCTTTCGCCGGTGTGATCACAGCAAGTTCGCTTGGCGACTTCACGCCGTCGCTGCTGAAATGGTAGCGGACGATGATCGCCTTCAGATCGCCATCGGGGCCGTACCGCCATTCGACCGTCTCGCCGAGCGTGTTGAAGGGACCGATGCTGATCCAGCCGTCGTCGGGCTTGCCCACATCGACGTTAAAGCGGAGATCGCCTTCGCTAACGTACAGCGGCACGCCGCGATCGCCGCGGCATTTGAAGGAGGCGCCGCCAGGACCTTCTTCCTCAGCCGCCGGCTCATCCAGCCGTTCACATTTATCAAGATCCAGCTTTGTATAGGCGCTGGTTGCTTCTTGAGCGTGAGCGGCGGGGGCGGCGAGCAGCAGCGCGCCCGCGCCAAGGGCGAGCAGGCGGCGGGCGGCGAGCGGGCGGGGCGAGATCAACATCGACGGGCGCTTCCTCAGTTGACGGCGGTTCGCGGCGGCCGATCGAACGGGCCGCGCCGCCGGCGTGGCGGGGATCTCAACTATGGTCAAGATCTGGGCGACCCTATGGACAGTTGGCGGCGCCCGCCTTAATCCGGGGCGCTAAATGTTCGAAAGTCGCATGAAAGGCCCTGAGACCGCATGATGAGCACGAAAGACGTCGTCTATGTCGCCCTGTTCTGCGCGTTGACAGCGGCCCTCGGCCTCTTGCCGATGGTCAATGTGCCGCTCGTTAATGTCCCCATCACTGCGCAGACTTTTGGCGTCATGCTGGCTGGCGGTGTGCTTGGGGCGACCCGCGGCGGTCTTTCGCAAGCGCTGTTTATCGGTTTGGTTGCGGCGGGGCTGCCTTTGCTGGCCGGCGGTCGCGGCGGGCTGGGGATCTTGGCGGGGCCGACGGGCGGTTTCCTGCTGGGGTTTGCCGTTGGCGGCTACGTAACGGGCTTTCTCATCCAAGGGTTCTGGGCGCGTCTGAACGCCCTCGGAGCTTTCACCGCATGCGTGCTGGGGGGCGTTGTCGCCGTCTATCTTATCGGCATTCCCTGGATGATCTTCGTCGCTGGCTTTCCGGCTGAAAAGGCGTTGATCGGCGCCGGCGCCTTTGTGCCGGGCGATTTGATCAAGGCGGCCTTGGCGACGCCGGTGATCCTCGCGGTTAAGCGCGCCTATCCATTGATCGCCGCGCAGCGCGGCTGATCCCGCCATGCCGCGATTTGAGTTCGACAAGGTCGCGGTTGAGCTTGGCGGTCCGCCGGTGCTGTCGGCGCTATCGATGGCGTTTGATGAGCCGCGCATTGGCGTGATTGGGGCCAACGGGTCGGGCAAAAGCACCTTTCTCCGGCTGCTCAATGGCCTGCAATTGGCGAGCGCCGGGCATGTGCGCCTTGACGGCGCCGATATCGCCAAAGATCCAAAAGCGGCGCGACGGCGGGTCGGTTTCCTGTTCCAGAACCCCGACCATCAGATTGTGTACCCGACCGTCGCGGAAGATCTCGCCTTTGGGCTCAAGAGCCTTCGTCTCGGCCAGGCTGCGACGGATCAGCGTGTCGCGGACGGGTTGGCGCGGTTTGGGATGACGGACTTCGCCGGGCGGAGCGTGTATCAGCTTAGCGGCGGCGAGAAGCAGATGATCGCGTTGATCGGCGTCCTGATTATGCGCCCAGACACGATCGTGATGGATGAGCCGACCACATTGCTGGATCATCGCAATAAGAGGCGGATTATGGACGCCGTCGCGCGCGCGGAGGAGCAGATCGTGATGGCCAGCCATGATCTCGATCTGCTGCGTGGCTTCGATCGGGTGTTTGTGCTGGAGGCCGGGCGGCTTGTGTTTGACGGCGCGCCGGATGCGGCGATTGACGCCTATTTGGAATTGCCGCTGTGAAGTTGGATTTTTACGTCGACCGCGCGTCCCCAGTCCATCGCGCGCCTGCTGGCGCCAAGCTGTTGTTCCTCGCTCTGGCGGGGGGCGGCTTGTTCCTATTGGGGAGTTGGCCGCCGTTGCTTGGGGCGCTGGGTGCGGCGCTGCTGCTGGCCGTCATCGCCCGCTTGCCGATTGGGGCGCTTTGGGCGCAGCTGCGGCCGCTTTTATTCCTGGTCGCGCTGCTGTTCACGGCGCAAGCGCTGTTCGGCTCCATCTTGGCGGCGACCATCGCAACTTTGCGATTAGCAACATTGCTGTTGCTGGCGATAATCGTAACGTTGACCACGCGCCCATCGGCGATTGTCTCAGCGTTGGAGCGCGCTCTGTCTCCCTTTGAGCGCTGGATCGCGGTGGAGAAGGTCAGCCTCGCCATTTCGCTGGCGCTCAGGTTTATTCCGGTGCTGGCGCGGATGGCCGCGGAGACGAGAGAGGCGCAATGGGCGCGCGGACAGGATCGGAACATTTTCGCTCTGGCGACACCGATGATCATTCAGACGCTACGGATGGCGGATCAAATCGCCGAAGCGCTGGAGGCGCGGGGGTTCGGGGCGGCGGAGGCGGAGGAGCGGGCGCGCCGTCGGCGCCGGGGCCGATCCTAGACCGGATCCTCAGCGCGTCGCCGCAGCGGATTGCGCTGAGCTGTGGCGAGTCTGCTTTAAGTTACCGAGATCTGATCACGCGAGCACAGCAGGCGGCGACGCTCGCGGCGTTTGAACGTTGGCGCGTGATTAACCCGCGCGACGGAGTCGCGGCCGCGCTCAAAACAATCGTCGCGTTGGTGCTGGGGCGGCCGTTCGTGATGGTCGATCCCACATGGCCGGCCGAGCGGAGGGAGGCGGGTTTGGCCGCGTTGCCAACTGAGTTCTCGCCGCCCGCCCCTTTCTATATCGGCTTTACATCGGGTTCGAGCGGCGCGCCAAAACCCTTCGCCCGCACTGAACAGTCATGGGCGGAAAGCTTTGCGGTGGATCGGCGTCTGAACGGCTTCTGCGAAACGGACATCGTCGCCATACCTGGAGCATTGCATCATTCCTTGCCGCTCTATGGGCTCCTAAGCGCTCTGGCGGCGGGGGCGGAAGCGCTGCTGGCCCCGGAGCGCGGGAAGGTGCGCGACGTCGCCGCTGCGATGCGGCGGCGCAGCGCGACGGTGGTGACGGCGGCGCCGGCGCAGTTGCTCCAGATCGCGCGGGCGGTGCGGGTCCAGGGCGGTGGGCTGACACGGGTGCGGCTGGTTTTGTGCGGCGGCGCGGCGCTGCCGGAAGGAATGCGCGCCGAGATCGCCGCCGCCTTTCCGAATGCTGAAATCCGCTGCTACTACGGCGCCTCCGAACTTTCCTATGTCGCCATCTGGCGCGCGGAGGATGCGCCGCCGCACGGCTCTGTCGGCAAGCCGGTTCCCGGCGTCGCCGTGCGCGTTATGCGTGATGACGGGGCCGAGGCGGCGGCGGGCGAGGTCGGGCGCGTTGTTGTGCGTAGCCCCTTCGCCGCGCTGGGATATCTTGCGCCCGCTGGCGTTGAGCCGTTGCCGCAGCTTGCGGGCGGGGTGGCGCTGGGTGATTTGGGATATCTCGATCCGCAGGGTTTTTTGTTCATCGTCGGGCGCGCCGACCGGGTGCTGAACATCGCTGGCCGCAACGTTTCGCCGGAACCGATTGAAGCGGCGCTGCTGGAGCATCCTGGTGTTTCGGAGGCGGCGGTGGTCGGCGAAGCCGATCCCGTCAGGGGCGCGCGCCTCGCGGCGATTATCTCAGTCGCCGGGGCGCCGCCGCGCAAGGCTGACCTTATTGCGCTTTGCCGCAGTCGGCTGGGGCCGGCTGAGAGCCCTGGCCGCTTTTATCTTGCCGCTGAGTGGCCCCGGTTGGCCAGCGGCAAAACGGATCACGCCGCGCTGGCGTTGGGGCTGCAAGCGGGCCTCTGGGAGGCGGCCCCATGAGCCCGCGCCCAATTTTCATGAGCCCGCGCGCAATTCTCATGAGCCCGCACCCGATTCTGAGGATGAGTTAGATGCGGCCGGTTTATCTACGCGCCGCGCGTCGCACCATGGTGGCGCCGCGCGGGGGGGCGTTCGCGGCGATTGAGGCCTGGGAGCTTGGCGCGGCCGTTATTCGCGCCGCGCTTGCGGACGCGGCCGCGGCGCCGGGCGCGGTGGAGGCGGTGCTGATGGGCAACGGGCTCTATGGCGGCGGCAATCCAGCTCGGCTGGCGGCGTTGGCGGCCGGTGCGCCGGATTGGGTTCCGGCGATGACATTGGACACTCAATGCTGCAGCGGCTTGGACGCGATCGCGCTGGCGGCCGAGCGGGCGCGTTGCGGCGCAGGCGACGTTTTCCTGGCGGGCGGGTTGGAGAGTTTCAGCCGCGCGCCGATCCGCTTGCGCCGCCCCAAGCCGGGCGAGCCGGGCGAGGCGGTCGCCTATCAGCGCCCTCCCTTTGCGCCGTCGCCGGAGTTCGATCCTGATCCAGGCGACGCGACAGCCGCTCTCGCGCAGGCGCAAGGATTTCTTGAGCCGGCGCAGCATGCCTATGCGATTGAGAGTCATCGAAAAGCGCGGGCGGCTGCGGCGCGAATGGGCGCCGAGATCGCGCCGATCGCCGACAGGGCGGGACCGGCCCCTGCTTATGCGGACCCCTTTACGCGGAAGCTTACCGAAGGGCTGTGCCGCCGTTCGCGCGGCGCCGCCACGACGGCGGTTGAGGCCGATGCGGCGGCTGTGATCGCCCTAAGCGCGACGCCGCCCGCTCAGGGGCCCGTCATCCGGTTTCTAGGCGCGGTCCAAGCCGCAGGCGATACGCGCGCCCCGGCGTCCGGCGCCGTCCTAGCGACGCGAAAGCTGTTGGCGCAGCTGCAGTTGCGCGTCTCTGATCTGGCGGTGGTCGAGCTGATGGAGGCCTACGCCGCGCAGGCGATGGCGTGGATTGACGCGATGGACGCTCCGGCGGAGCGGGTGAATCGCGGCGGGGGGGCGCTGGCGCGCGGGCATCCAATCGGCGCCTCCGGCGCCGTGTTGGCCGTCCGCCTGTATCATGAACTTGCGCGGGAGGCGGATAGGGCGGTAGGTCTCGCGGCTATTCCAGCGGTTGGGGGGCTTGGCGCGGCGATCGCGCTGCAAGTAGGAGAGCCCGCATAGTGATTTCGGTGCTAGAGCCATCTGACTTGGCCGCCTTCGTTGGCGCGGAGGCGGAGTCGCAGGATCGGATTCTGATTTCAGAGCCGCTGATCAACGCCTTTATCGCCGTATCGGGCGACGATCAGCCGCTGCATCGCGGCGCGGACGCGATCGCGCCAGGGAACCTGCTGGTGGCGCTGACGCCGCGGCTGTTGAAGCGGGCGATCGAGATCAAAAACTTCACCGGCGCGGTGACGGCGCGCATGGACCGGATTGCATTTCGACGTCCGGTTCATGTCGGCGATCACCTGCGTCTTCGGGCGCAGATTGTCCGAGTGTCGCGCCTACCATCCCGCTCCGCGCTGCGGGTGGCGGTGGCGGTGGATTGCGTGCTGGCGACCGATGCGCCGGCGGCGACGTTGCGGGTGATTGACGTTTATAACGCGCCGAGCGACGCATAGGGCGTATCGGCTGAGGAGACTGGCGTGGGCCAATTGAAGAGCATCGAGATCCTGAAAATCGCATCGCGCGGCAGCGAGCTGGCGCTGCTGCAGGCGGCGACCGTCGCCGCGCGCTTGCGTGGCGCGTTGGACGCGTTGGGATGCGGTCGGCCCGATCTTCAGATGCGCACAGTGCGCACGATTGGCGACCAACATCGGGACGGGTGGGCGCGTAAATCTCGCGAGCTGGATGTCGATAGCCGCAGCCGCAAATGGACGCTTGAGGTTGAGCAGAGCGTTGAATCGGGCGCGTTTGATCTGGCCGTGCATAGTGGCAAGGATCTGCCCTATCGCGTTTTCGACGGCACCCGCTATCTGCCGATTTTCGAACGCGAGGACCCGCGCGACGTTTTCATTCCGCGTGATCGCGCTTCAACGGTCGAGGAGCTGCGCGACGGCGGCGTGATTGGGGTGAACAGCAATCGGCGTCGGGCGAATTTGCAGGCCCTGCGGCCGGATCTGCGTTTTGCTGAATATAGCGGCAATGTGCCGACGCGCCTTTCCCAAGCGCAGATGGCGAAAAAGGGAGTCGATGGCGCCGTGCTCGCCGCGGCGGGATTGCAGCGGCTGCGTCTGTTCGACCCCGCCTCTATGCGGCCGCTTAGCATCGAGCACAGTTTGCCGGCGGCGACGCAAGGGATCATCGCAGTACAAGTTCATGAAGAAGCGGCGCCGGAGCTTCTGGCGGCGATCCAATCGCTGCAGCACGCCCCGACCGCCTTCGCCTGGGATGCGGAGCGGGCGTTTCTCAGCGCCTTTGACACGGGGTGTGAAACGCCGATCTCGGTCTATGCGGATGTGCGATCGGACTCGGAAGGCGGGCTGGCGTCGGCGACTTTGAGCGCGATCGCGCCGCAATCTGGCGGGCAGAGCATGCGGTTTGAGGCGTCGGCCGATTTAGACGGTCTTGCGCAGGAGGATGCGCTGGCGCGGGCTCAGAAGCTGGGGGATGATCTGGCGCAAAGCGCGATCGCCGCTGGCGCGCGAAAGAAGCTGGCGACGTCGGAAGATTTTCCGTCGGTCAGCGCATAACACCGCGAACGCCTGGGAGGCCATGATGAATTTCAAACGGTTCCGCCGCCTGCGCTCCGCCCCTTGGGTGCGGGAGATGTTTCAGGAGACCCGGCTGACGGCGGCCGATCTGATCCAGGGGGTGTTCGTCGCCGACGCCAAGCTGGCGGCCGAGCCCGGCATGGGACTGCCGGGGACGGAGCGTTACAGGGTCGATCAGCTCGAGGGGCTGATGGAGCGGGTGCAGAAGGCGGGCATTCCCTGCGTTGCGCTATTCCCCTGCAATGATCCCACAGTGCGCACCGAAGGCGCGGAGGAGGCTTGGAATCCAGACGGTCTGCTCGCCCGGTCCATCCGTGAGATCCGCAGAGCAGCGCCGGATGTGGGGATCATGACGGATGTGGCCCTCGATCTCTATACGAACCACGGCCATGACGGCGTCGTCGATCCCAGTTCCGGGGATGTGCTGAATGACGAGACCGTGGAGCTGCTGGTGAAACAGTCGCTCGCGCAAGTCGAGATGGGCGCACACGCTCTCGCGCTGTCGGATATGATGGACGGCCGGGTGCTGGCGATCCGTGAGGCGTTGGAGGAGGCGGGCCATATCAACACGCTGTTGATCTCGCACAGCGCCAAAACCGCCTCTTCGCTCTACGCCTACTACCGCAAAACGGTTTCGTTCGATGCGACCCCAGGCGGGCTGGATAAGCGCAGCTATCAGATCTCGCCCGCAAACGGTGACGAGGCGATCCGCGAGTATGTCGCCGACATTGAAGAAGGCGCGGATGCGACGATCGTGAAGCCGGCGATTATGAATTTGGATCTGATGGCGCGGATGAAGGCGTTGCAGGAGACGCCGCTGATCGCTTTTCAAGTGTCCGGCGAATATATGATGCTGAGGGCGATGGATCGGGACCAGCCATTGGTGGAAAAGTCGCCAATGTGGGAGTCGTTGATTTCCTGCAAGCGCGCCGGCGCCAGCGCGATCATCACCTATGGCGCGCTGGATGTGGCGGAAAATCTGCTGTGATCGGCGGTTCCGGCGGCGGCGCTCAGCTGCTCGCCAAGCGCCGCCGCCCGCATGGTTGCAGCGCTCGTCAATCCGCGAGGCTCGGATTGGCGAGCGATCTATGACAGGCGGGAACTGCGCGGCACGCGCATTGTCGATGCGCCGCCTTGCCCCACCCGGAAATCCACCGCCGTAATCCGAACCTGCTTCGAATCTGGGTCAATGTCGCGTCGCGGCTTAATCTGCACCGAATCGACCCGCGCAATGGCGCCGCCGAGTCCGTCGGGCGTCATCGCATGGTTGAGCAGGTCCTTGCGGCACTTGCGCTCCAGCCAATCATCATCCGTTGCGAGCGCATGGCGCAGCTTATCGATGCCTGGCGCAACGCGAGAAAGCTGCAGATAGTCGCCTTGGGAAATCGGAATAGGCGCCGACCATTCCGAGTCGTCGAAATTTTCGAGCAGGAGCGCGTGCTTGATCACCGCGTCGGAGCCGCGATAATTCAGCACCAACAGGGCGAGCGGCGCCTCAGGCGCTGGGGCCGAGAGGTAGCTGCGTTGCAGCGCCAGGCCGTAGGCTCCGTTCATCACGGCCAGCTTCATATCCGATGCGCCCATCGGTTTTGCTTTTGCCGAAGCGTCGCGGTTCGGCAAGATCGCCGCATTATGCCGCCGGGCGACGTCGACAACGCGCTCAAAGATCGGGGGCCAGAGCGCGGCGCGGCCGGTGACTGAAAAATAGAGCGGTTCGTCGGGGCGCCGCGTTTCGCGCAGATGCGCGATGCTATGGGTCGGCAGCTCCGCGCCGATCAGCGCGGAGAGTTGGACGATACGCCGCCGCGCCTGATCCAGATTGCCGAGCTGCGTTTGCTCCTGCGCGGCGAACCGGCGATCATTCAGCTCCATAAACACGTTTGAGATCGACAGCATGTAGGCGGTGTAGCTTTCGGCGCCGTCATCCGACACGCGCCGTCGCGCGATCAGCCGCACTGCGCCGTCCGCGACGTCGACCAGGACCTGGCCGTCCTCAATCCGCTTGCCTGCAGTTTCGATCGTAATCGGTCGGTAGGAATCAACGCTGGAGCCGACCTCGATCTCCAGCCGGTCCTCCGGCTTCCAGCTCCAATGGTCCGTCGCCTCAAAATTCTTGAAGGCGCGGTCGCTGATGTCGATCTTCGCTTTCTCAAGCGCCCGCATATATTCGCGTCGGATCTGCTCACGGTTCGACTCTTCAGCGCGCGCCGCACGGCCCCGCTTGGCGGCGTCCGCAGGCTCGCCCACGAGCGGGGTCTGGTATTTGAGCGCGCCCGACCGGTCTTCGGCGGCCAGCGCCAACAGCGCGTAGTGAACGAATTCGGTCAGCAACCGATCCAACTCGCCGCCGCCGACCGCGATCCCATATTGCAGCAGAATGCTCCAACGCGCGCCAGCCGCGGCGGCCGCCTCTGGGTTCACGTCGATTGCGCTGAGGTCAAAGGTGCCGGCGCCAAGGTCCAGCGCGATCAGCAGCCCTTCCTCGATCGGTTTCTGGCCCGGTTCGCGCGACTGATAGACATGAAACGCCGCCGCGAGCGACTCGGGAACCGGAATGACGGCGTAGCGGGTCTCGCTGGCGACCGCCTCCTCCGTCGCGTCAAGCTCCAACGGCTCCAGCCCGCCGCGATCCAGACGCGCCAGAGCATAGCGCCCCGCCTCGCGGTAGCGCTCCACCAGATCATGGGTGAGGCCGCACGGATGGGTCAGGATCAGGCTGATCTCATGCTGGAACAGCTCGCGCATCAGGTCGAAGCCAAAACGCTGATCGGCTTCGCCGCCGCCGCCAAGTTCGATCAGGCTTTCAACCAGATAAAGTGACATCATCTCATCCAGCGCCTCACAGATGAGCCGCGAGATATCGACGTCATAGCGTTCTTCGAGTCTGCCCTGCTCATTCAGCCGCGGCACCGGCTCGCGCAAGCGAACGACATCTTCATTCACCGCGAGCAGACGCTTCAGATTGGTGAGCACCTGGCCGCTCTTATCGTAGAGATGCTGGGGCAGCGCCGGCAAGGAGATCGAATATTGCCGCTGCAACTGCTGCAGCCGGCGCTCCAGCCCGCTGTCGAGGCCAACGCGCAAATCCAGAAACGAGAAAGGCGCGATCTCGGTGCGCATATCAACCGGGTGATCGCCCAGGAACACGGTGCTTTGAATCAGATCGTCGCTATCTTCGTCCAGCGCCGTCGCGCCGCTGGAGGCGGCGCTATGGGGGCGGGCGCGCTTGGCGACGGCGCCCAAGCGCAGAAGCTCCGGCCCCGAGGTGATCAGATTTTCTTGCTCTTGCGCCCGATTGGCGAAACCGGCCGCGATGCTGGAGGCGCCCCAGTCGACGCAGATGAAATTCGTTGCGCGAACATAATCAATCGACACGCTGACCGGGATCGACTGTATTTCGCCAGGCCCGCCTTCGGAGGACGCCAAGCGGATCTCAAGTTGCGCATCGATCACCTGTTGGCGGCCCCGCTCCTCGGGCGGAAAGATCGCCGATAGCGGCGTTTCAAATCGCCAGGTCGACACCGCCCCGGTGGGGCCGGACGGCGCTTCGGGCCGTATCTCTGAAAGGGGCAGTGCAATCCCGTCGCGCATAAGACGGGCTTCGAACCGGGAGGCTGGCGCGCTGAAGCCGCGGATCTCGAACTCAAGCAATTGCTGATCGAAATGCGCTGCGGGCGCGCCGCCGGCCGCGTGATCTTCGTTCGAGAGCAAAAATGCGGTGCGAAACGGCTCGGTCGGCGGCGCATACCGGGTCGCGCCCGCGTCCGGCCCAAGAACTTCGCCGCCAAGAACTTCGCCGGCAAGAACTTCGCTGCGAAACAGGGATCGGGTGTCGCCGGTATTGTTGAGCACCAGATGATAGTTGGTGCGCAAATCCAGCTGCAGTTCGAGATTAAAAACGCGCACGGACGTTTGCGGCCGCGATGGCGCGCCGGAGCTTTCCAGCCGCTCGATCGTGTAGGCGATCCGAACTGTTGCGCCGAGATGCACCAGCTCCGCGAGCTGTTGGCGAATATCAGCCCGATTTTCCAGCGCGAACTTCAGGTGATCGTAGGAAAGAACCAGCCGCTCCGGCTCAATCTGCGACAGCGATTGAAAGACTTGATCCTCAACCACCGCAAAGCAGCTGCCAGCGTCCTCTGTAATCTCGAACTCCGCGCGCGCCGAGCCTGACTCAACCGCGAGGCAGAAGCTGAGAACGTAGCGAAGGATCTGGTTGGGCACGTCCAGATCAAATCGGATGCGGCGCACCACCGGAACGGCGGCGGACTCTGGTTCGTCGTCGCCTGGCGTTTCGACAAAATGCGCGAAGCTTGCATCTCGGCCGCCAAAGCCTGGCGCGATCTGCGCCAGAACCAGCGTTCCATCACTTTTGGCCGCGCTGCGCCGGGATGGCTTGGGATAGGCGACTTCGATCGTGCTCTGATCGCCCTCTTTGGCGAACTCCGTGCTCAGGTCGATGTCGAACTCGGGCAGATATTTGTAGCGCGGCCGCACTCGGACGCCGAACACGACCGGCGGTTCCAGCCGTTCAAAATGCCGGCGCAGCTGCAGATGAATGACAAACTCGGGCTTGCGCCCCGCCGCGGCGCATGCATCCAGGATGCGGCGGCCGGCTTGGGCGTTCAGCATCACCCGCATGGTTTCGCCATGCGTTACGTCACACTGGGGTCCAGGCAGGTTGCGCGCCTCTTCTGCGCTGACGGCGCCGGCGGTGCTTTCGGCGCGCTCAACTTGCAGGACGATCTCATCGATTGTCACGCCGCCAAGTTCGACGCGCGCGGTTTCAACCTCTACAGTCGCTTCGCGAAAGAAGGAAAACCGCGCGAGGCCCCAATAATGCTCCGCGCCTGCTTCGTCGACCTGCGGTTCGTGTACGCCGATTTCTTCAGGGCTCACACTGTCGACATCTACGGCGTCGCGCCAAAAGTTTCTCGCCATTGCTCCCCCAAACCTTCCTCAAGCCCTGTGCCTTACCCTTTCGCAGCGCGTCAAGGCGGTAGGGCTTCTACACGCGAATCTTCGCTGAAATGAGGGCGCGAACACGCTCAAGCTGATCGCGAAGATGAAAATCATTCATCCCTGGGGCTGTCGCGAAATCCTGCATCCTTTGCAGGAGCTTGACAATACTGCCTGTTCGGCCGCCTTGCTTGGGCGCGTCAACTGGTCCCGCCATTTCGTCAACAGAAGTCTCGATAAAGCGCAGGCACTTTTGCGGCGCATTTAACAGCTGCAGCAAAGAGTGGTCCCGCGCCAGAACGGCGTAAAACGCTTCAAAGAAAATATCGAACAGATTCCAGGGAAAGTTCAGCGCGTGCTCCGCCGCGCCAAGTTTTTTTCCCTCTCGAACCCAACCGAAGAAAAATACTGCCGACATCATCAGGTTAAAGAGCCGCTCCTCATCGCTCCTTAGCTTCCTTATTTCAGAGGTCGCCTGAATAAGAGCCATCTTTTTCGAAAAGAATTTTTCTGAGGCGAGGCATAGATCTACCGGTTTGCTGAAATACGCCGAGTCAAAGGAGAGGCAGACAGTTGTGATCGAGTCCGGATGTGTTTTCGCGCTGTGAAATGTCGTTGCTGCATCGCAGATGCGGCTGAAAACCTCCGTGATCTGCGGCCGAAACTGGGGGGCGTCAATGTCATCCGGGGCGACTTGCCGAAAGTGCAAATCATCGACGAGCGAGTCCGCCTGGGGCGCGCCGGATTGTTGCGGAGCGCTCCGCGCCTTGCCCGCCCCCAGATATCCCGTGGCGCGAGGGGGCAGCTCAATCGCGCCCTTGACGCTTTCGAACGCGCCATCATCAGCAATCGGGGATTTTAAGACCATGATCTTGTCATCGCCGTCCGGCGCTTCGGGCTCCGCCGAAGGCGCATGCAGGCCATGCGCGATCGCCGTCGCCAGCTTCTCGATCAGCTCCGGAGCGCGCCGATCCGTCCAGCCAACGCACATCGTTCGCCGGAACGTGAAATCGGCGGTCGGCGGCGCTGTTCGCGCAACTAATTCGCGCCAAGCCTCCAGCCCTTCCTCCATGCCGGGCGCGTCGCGCAGCTGTGGCGCGCCTTCAGGATCGATGATGGCGCTGCGATGGGTGGGCGGGGTCTCGCAATAATTGACGGCGAACCGCCCTGGCGCCGCAACAAGATGGCTGGAGACGCTGACAGCGCCGCGAAGCCAACCTTCCGCGCCGGTCGCTTCTTTTTGCGCGATTGGCAGAAGCTGCTGGAACTGCGCGACATCGGCCAGGAACGCCGCCTCATCGGGGTAGCTCGCGCCGGTCCAATAGGTGGCTTCGCCTCGGCTGAAATGCTGCAGCATCGCCCAGACCTGCGGCGAGAGCGCGTCGAGCGAGAGATCCGGGAGGTCGACCAGCATTGGGGCGGCGCTCGCCTCCTTCATCCGTGGAGACCAACGGCCGTTGTGATTGTCGGCGATGTCTGGGGCGGGGATCAGCTGCGCGCCGGCGGCGATGAGCAGCTGCGCTCCGTGCGTCGCCCACATGCGGCTTGGAACGCACCATCCTCGCAGCAATTTGGTTGGTCGGCCGCCGCCATCATCGTCGCCGCCTTCTGGATAGGCGCGAAAACGCGCCGCCAGCTGCATATGAACCGTATCGCCCGCGCTGTTGGCGCTGAAGGCTGGCAGCAGCACAAACGCTCCACGCTCCTGTGCGATCGGTTCGATTGTGCGCGCCAGGCTGGAGCGATCTTCCAGTAGGATTTCGACGCGCAGCAGATCCGCGAACTCAAGCGGAAACGCGGCGCTTTGCGATGTGACCCCATGCTCGACATTGTCCAGGACCGGTCCGCGGGCCCGTGCGATCGGCTTCCCGAAAGTCAGCGCGTAGACCTCAAGCGCGTTGGGGCCGCCGCTGATGTGATCGTCTTGCATTGAAGCGCTCCTTGCCGAATGCCCCACTCGCAGAGCCGCCCATTCGCCGGTCCGGCAGTCGGACCCACAATGCGCGGTTCAGTGCGCCCAAAACGTGACCATATCGGTCAAAACTTATCACGATGGGGCTGCGCCAAGCCGGCGAAGCCAGTTCTTGCCTGAGAGGTCCGCGCGGTTTTCGTTGCAGCTCGGGCCTCTCTCCGCCCCCTGGCTGGGGACGGAGAGAATAAGCGCCGGTCGCACGAAGCGCAAAAGAAAGGCTGGCGCGGTTGATTACCGCCGACCGCCAGGTCCGTTGCGCTCAAATTGCTCCCGCAATTTCCGTAGGAAGTCGCCATCATCCTCATCCTCGCGCCCATATGGCTCAGGGGCGCGCGTCTGAGGCTGTGGCGCCGGCGCGGGTTGCGGCCCTCCGGGCGGCGGCGGGGGCGGCGGCGGCGTTTGTGCGGTTGGCGCAGGCTGCGGCGCGCCGCCGGGAGGGGGCGGCGGCGGCGGGGTTTGCGCAGCCGGCGGCGGCGGCGGTGTTTGGGCCGCTGGCGGC
>JALEGB010000119.1 GCA_022760355.1 Neomegalonema sp. | reverse complement strand
TTCGAAACAATTGCGGTCATGAAAATGCTCTATCTCTTTGAGTGGTCGCGATTTCCGAGCCATCGAATGCGCGCATTCGATTTGAAATCACTCTAGCGCGGCTGGTAGGCGTCTTTCGGATCGTAATCGGGCGCCGTCGTCAGCCGTTCACGGATTTCGTCCAAAGTGATCGGCGTGAAGTCCCACACATCTGAACCAACATCACAGCGTTTTCGATTGGGCGGCACCCGACCGTGCGTGTGCCCGTGCAGATGGATGGCGCCCTTATACGCGCCGGGCCATTCCAGCAGCGGATAGTGGCACAGGATAATCTCCTGCCCTTTGATTGAGAAGCTGTGCAGATCATGGGCGGCGCTAAAGCGCTCCAACTTCGCGGTATTCTCGGTGTCGTGATTGCCGCGGATCAGAATGATCTCGCCTTGCAGCTTGTCCAGATAGCTTTGCGCGACCTTTGAGCCTTTGAAGCAGAAATCGCCGAGATGGTAGATCCGGTCCTCCGCCCCCACGCGGGCGTTCCAGCGTTCGATCAGCGCGGCGTCCATCTCCTCAACGGATCGGAACGGCCGTTTGCCGTGCTTGATGATGGCGCCATGGCCGAAATGGGTGTCTGCGGTAAAAAAGACGGCCATGCGCGGTTAGTCGCCTTGGAGGGGCCGCAGCCAGAATTGCAGCTCATGCGCCGTCTCATCGCGATGGCCCACTTCGCGCCAATCAAAATGCGCGACCAGGCCGGGCTCCGGCGCGTAGCCGCGTTTGCGCCAGAAGCCGTCGAGCGGCCGGTAATCGGCCGGGCGGGCTGGATGGTCGTCCGGGCGGATAACGGCGCAGAAGCAGCTGAGGCGGGCGTTCATCCGCCACGCCTGGGCTTCGCGATGATCGAAAAAAGCATGGCCAACGCCGCGGCCGCGATAGTCGGGCAGCAGCACCGACTCGCCGCAATAGAAGATGTCCGCCAAATCATAATCGCGGGCGAGGAACGGCTCGGACCATTCGGCGTGTTGCCCCGCCATCGGCGCGCCGGTGGCGGCGCCGACCATTTGCGCGCCGTCATAGGCGGCGACGATGATGGCGCCGGCATCCTCCGCATAGGCGCGGAGATAGGACTGCTCGCGGGCCAGGTCGCCGTCATAGAGATAGGGGAAGGCGCGGAAAACGGTGGTGCGCAGCTCCGCCAACGCTGGCAGCGCATCCATCAGTTTCGCCCCGGTCATCGGCTCAATCCGCAGGCCTCCGGCCTCGAGCGGCGGGGGCGCCAGGGGCTCAATCATCGATCGCCTTCCTTCATTCGGCAGCGGCTGGGCGGCCAACATTCAGATTCATCTAAACGCGCTTAGGCCGCCGCCGCCGCGCCCGTCAAGCTTTTGGGTCTGCGGCGTTTTTAGGTGTACTTTTTTCACCTTTTCCCCTTGCGTCCCCAAGCTCCGCCCGCTATCTACGCCTCTCTGCCGCGGGGTGGAGCAGCCCGGTAGCTCGTCAGGCTCATAACCTGAAGGCCGCAGGTTCAAATCCTGCCCCCGCAACCAATATTTCCTGTGAAAATTCAGCGACCTGCAACCTCCGACGTTCGGAGCGAGCAGGGGCGCATTTATTGCGCGGGCACCACATGGGCACTTAAGGCTCGGAAAATCGGCCGCTTTCGAGGCTCCGGGGCCGCTTGACTACCTGCCGCCTTGTGTCTACTGGCCCCGCCATGACGGATCGACTTAAAGCGCCTGAGAGCGAGAGCGCGCCTGTGGCGCTGCGAATCCGAGTTGCGCCCGACCCTAATTTCCTGCGCGAACTCGACGCGTGGCGCGAACGCCAGTCGGAGCAGATGACGCGCGCCGAGGCTGTTCGCCACCTGACGCGGCTCGGCATCCAACACGATTCGACGCGCCATAACTGACGCATTGCAACTTCACGGTATTTCGGAAACTTGCGCGGGCCGCGCGCCCGCCGCCCCGGCTGAGGGCGCGCATTAAAATTGTCGCTGGCGAGCGCGGTACAGATTGTATACAATCTGTACAAGCGAGCCAGCGGCATTAGGTACGCGGGCCCGAAGCCGGGGCGGCTCCATAGTAAGCGTTCGGCTTCGCCCGCCTACCGTATCGGTTGCCGATTCGGTGCGCCAGGCGAGGTTCAGCGGACGCTTTCGGATGAGCCGCACTTCTAGATCAATCTTGGAGATCCATAATGCGGTTGAGATTTTTGCTATCTCTCCTAGTTTATTTTTCAATTTTTTCACCAAGTATTTCGGAAGAGACTCACGGAAAGCGAGTTCTAACGGCGGCTGATGTGGCTCATTTTTCAACCGATTGTAAAAAGGGTGACCCAGTCGCTTGTCTTATTGCAGGAGAAGCCTTGCGGAAGGCGAAGCGACCGGGCTATCGCAAGCTTTTCACCTACGCTTGTCTGTATAAAAATGGAATGGGTTGCTATTTTTATGCTGCGAGCTTTCTTCATGAATACGACGCGGCGACGGGAAAAGATAAGAAAGATCTGGCTCGTCGAATGTCTACTTACTCCCGAAAAGGCTGTTTGTACTTTAGCGCACATGCGTGTGAGTTTTATGCGATATTTCCCGGAATAGACTATGGTTTTCCGGCGGCGGAATTGCGATGGACCAAACTGAGAGCTTTCGAGATGAGCTGCACGTTGGGCTCCCACCTTGGGTGCGGGGGCTATGTGCGAGCGCTTCAGCGATATCGGAAAAGAGGCCTTCCGGAAGCGTCTGACGCACATACGGCTATTCCGATATTTACAGCGCGCGCGTGTTACTACGGCCGAAAGAAGGCGTGCGAATTCTATAGAAAACAATACTCGAAACCGCATGATTGGCGACCAAATAGCGAAAGCTTAGGACATTTTTCGCCAAGCATTTTACATGAATTCGATGGGAAAAAAGTATATTTTTATGCATTTCGACTGAACCGGGCGCTTAAATATGATGACCCGGTTGCCGTCATGCATCGCCACAAAGGTGACGTAATACTCTTTCACTTTGATAAGTCGCGCTGGGTGAACTCAGAGAAAGTAAAGCAGCTAGCTATTAGTCTGGCGAAGAGGTTTAATAAAAACGTAATAATATTGGATATTAGCGCTAATCGCGCGGAGCGTCGCGGCTATTGGATTGAGGCGTACGCCCGGTTGGTCACTGAAAACTTTGTCTCCGTTGTTCCTGCCGATCAAGATTTCGCGTTTCCAAAACCCGGTGTTTTTCCGTTTCAGCAGATCATTGTTCGGCAGACCGTGAGTTCACCAGGCCAACCTCCACACCCCTTCGACACTGTTCTCTTCCGTTCACTCGGTTCGGGAAAACTGCTGCAGCGCCCAGCTAAAGAGGTGGCTGAGAACGCGTATCAAGCTTTGGCGGACTACCAAAAATCCGCCTTTGGAAAGTAGGGGGATGTTTCGGATGGTTTGGCGTGGTTTGACCTTCCACCACTCCCTAGGCCGCGCCGGGCGGGCTGGATAAAACAATGCGTCACACCGAAGCCTCGCTTGCCGATCAGCGTTGATGCATCGTTTTGGCAGCTCGTTTGCACCTCATCTCACCGCCCGCTGCGCGGCGTTCGATGCGTAAGCGCCCGGTCCCGCCCGCCTTGCGGCTTTGCTGCGCCTGCCCGAGTTTCTGGACCGATAGAGTGACAGTGTCCATTAGCGGATAATGGACATTATCGGCAGGCGAGGTTCAGGTGGCGAGGCGTCCGCGACGGTTTTGGTCTGATGATGAGAAGCGGCGGATCGTGGCGGAGACGTTCGCGCCGGGCGTATCGGTGTCCGCAGTTGTGCGTCGCTATCGGTGGGCGAGGCCGGACGCCTAACTGACCTGGTCAACTCATCCAGGTCTGACGCGGCGCAAGGATGGCGCCCGATGCGCTTCGAGGCTGTACATAGCGCCGAAGCGCCGACACGGCCCAAATAAGCGCGTCCGCCCGATCGGGCGAGAAGCCGGCCTTGGCGCGGCTGAAATCGACGGTCAAGCAAGCGAGATCATCCTCTAGGCGGCTGAACGGCCCGACATGAGCGACCTTACCTTGCTCGTATAGAAGCGACACGGGCTCGGCGCGCACGGCCTTCCCCTTGGTTGCGGTGACGAGCTGAAACCGCATGCTTGGCGCCTCCGATCTCAGAACATGCGCGACCATATCGCCGCCCATATTTTTCTCAGCGACCACCAAATCCGCTTGCCAGTATTCATAGAGCTGAAAAACGCGGCGCGCCCATTCGTTCGGAGCCATCACGCCTGACGCGTCCTCGAGAACGTAAATCTTTCGAGGATCCGCAGCTTCCGGCCCGAGCCCGACGACAACAATTCCGGTTTCGTCGGAATTCTCGTTTGAACTCGCCGCAGGGTCTAGGCCGATAACGATTTTCGAGAAAAATTGGGGCGGCATCGATTCCGCCGGCATGCGATCGCGGTCGAAGACTTCATGTCTGAAGAGCTGGCCAGGAAGGTCGGTCAACACTTCGGCGTGGACTTCCTGCCGATAGAGCCGGGTGCCTTCATACTCGGCGAGGATTCCGTCGATAAAACCTTGAGCCAGGTTCGCCTGGTTCGCGAAAGTGCTGACTTTAGTGACATGCGACTTAGCGTCGTTAATCAGCCGCAAATAGAAACGCTTGGGTTTTGGGGTAGTCGTAACTATCGCTTGCGGCCGTGCGCCGAGCCGCAGGCCGAACATTAGCTGCGTCCAAGCCTCCTCATAACTCCAAGCGCAAAGTTCATCCGCCCATAGCTTATACGTTTGGAATCCTCGCAAACGCTCGGGATCGTCGGCTGAAAACACATGCGTAATAGCACCATTTTGCCATTGTATTACTTGGCGATGCGACGAATAATTCGGGCGCTCATCGGGAGGGCAAACGCTCAAAACGCCGCTATCGCCATAAACGCAGATTTCGCGCGCCATTTGGACTGTAGGCGCGACAATCGCGGTTATTGGGTTCTCGCGCGCCCAGCTGCGAATAGTCTCGGCACCGGTTCGCGTCTTACCAGCGCCCCGGCCGCCATTAATAATCCAATATGTCCAGCAGCCGTCAGGCGGTAGCTGATCTTCACGCGCCCAGAGCGGCCAGCAATACCGCAAGCGCGTCGTCTGGTCAGGTGTGAGCGTCCTTAAAACGCCCTTCCGCGCCTTCGGGCTGAGATGAGCGAGAGATTCCCTCAGCAAGCGCGGCGAGTGCGGCGAGATCGGCGTCGCCATGATTTGGAGCCTCTGGTTTAGTGAAGCCAAGGATCTCGGAAATCAGTTTGAGCGCGGCGACGCTACCGGATCCAGCCCCGGCAGCGGTTCCGATGCGCCATAACTCGAGAAGCATACGCTCGCGCGTAATGTCCTCGACTCTGTTGACCTCGGAGGGCACCTTCATGCTGCCCCTTCATCGTTGCGATCGGCAATCCCCGACAGCGTCCGATCTTGATCATCGAGGCGCATATTCTGCTCGACGAGCTCCAACGCGTAGCGATCCGCCGTTCGCGCGACGTTCTCAATCAACGCTTCGCCTCTTAGCCAATATTTGAAGGGCTTTTTGTGGTGGGCGTGATCACCATAAGGCTTCGCTACAGCGTCGCTTTTCGCGGGTTCGAAAAGTACCCAATTTCGCGTGCCTTGCAGCGCCGAAGTCCAGTCATGCTCAGAAATGCGCTTCAACTCAAACAACGCGGCGCGGACTTTGGCGAACCGAGAGGAAAGCGCGCGCGCCTCTTTGATCAACGCCGCCGCTTCCTTGTCCAGGCGTTCGTCAATCTTCCTAGCTGCTTGATCTCGCGCTTCCTTTTCCGCCCCGACTTCGCCTGCGGCCGCCGCTTCAGCAGCTTCGCGCCGTTCGGCATGGCGAAGCGGCGCTTGGGTCTGCTCGACTTCGCTTTTGTGAGCGCTGATTTGCTGCGAAATTTCAATGCGGCGCGCTTCGACAACAGATCTATCGCCCGCGCCCTTAGGCAAATCGAGTAGCTGCGCCACGCTGGTATCGTGCAAGCGGCTAAGCCGCTCGAGTTCGACTGCGAGTTTGTCAGATCTCGCCCGCAGATCTTCCGCCGTTGCGCGCTTGCGCCCCGTGTTGACTAGCATTTTGATCCTTTCAGGCGGAGCCTGTGGCCCGTTTGGTGGATTTTCTAGCAACAATTCGAACTTCGCCGCGCTCATTCGGCAGAGGAAGCGCGTGAAGAACCATGTCGAAGCCTTCGCCATCCTTCGACGGCCACGCGACGCCAACGCTAACCCATGCCGTTTTACCGTCAGATCGTGCGCGCGGCGTAACGAGGTCGAGTTTGGAGATTGTCAAGAAATTGGCTCCGCAAGTCTCATGCCTGGCTTGAATATTGCGCCGATTTCCATCGCCGCCCTAAGCGCGTCCTCAACCGACCTCACTACGTGATAAGGCGCGCCGAGTTTCGCGCATTCGTCGCGAAAACGATGCTGGGCTGGGGAGAGCCTTCCGCCATCCGACTTGAACTCAAGAAAGCCGATTAGTCCGCCCTCGGCGACAACCGCGACGTCAGCCGCGCCGGGCAACATGCCTGCTTCCTTCAGCCGCTTCGCTTGGTAGGGCTCACGCGGCGCGCCGTTCTCGCAGGCGAAAGCAATTGCGTTAGTAGGCGCGTGGGCGCCCCAGGCGCGGAAAAAGCTGACTTGTATTTCGCGCTCGGCGCTAGATGTCGATTTAAGTTGGAGATGCTTTCGCTTCACGTTAACGCGTCCTTCTGCTTAATGCTCGTCATGATGGATCATAAGTAGAACATATAACAGATATTACGCAAACAATCCTGTAAGAGCGGCTTCGGTGCGATAGCGGGGTTCAGCGGGCGCTTTCCATTAGGCGGAAGCGCCGGTTTGCCGTCAAGACCGGACGCTGGCGATTCGAGCGCCTACAGCCGTTGGTGACCCATCTCCGCCATTCGCTCGTGCGATGTCAGGTTGAGAAATCCCGTTGGTCGCCATGAGCGTCTTGATGGCAGCCGGGCGCTATCCGCCCCCCTTGCGGATCTCCGCGATGCGCCGCTCAACCTCCGCGCGGCGGGCGGCTGCTGTGGCGGCGGAGAAATCTTGGTCGGGGTAGTAGAGCTGCTGCAGCCGGTCATAGCGCCGCTCGCCTGGGAGTTCGAGCGCTGCGGTGAAGGCTCGCTCGGCCGCCGCGGCGTCAGGCTTGGCGAGCTGTTTCCGCCCAAGGCGCAACAGCGCCTCGACCGCATCGATGGCGATGACGTCCCCGCCGACCAAGCGGCACACTTTTTCAGACAGCTGAAACGCCGCGCATTGCTGGGAGACCACTAAGGGCTTCAACCGCGCGATCACCTCCCCCGCCCATTCATAGGGCTGGCCATAGGAGCGCGGCCAAATCCGCAGCGTGCTGTCATCGCTCCAGGAGAGGATGCGCCCATCCGCGAGGATCTCAGCGCCCAGCACAGACCTCCTATGGCCCTTGAGCACCGCGATTTCCGCGCCCTGATCGCTCCATAGACGCAGCGTGCTGTCATCGCTCCAAGAGAGGATGCGCCCATCCGCGAGGATCTCAGCGCCCAGCACAGACCTCCTATGGCCCTTGAGCACCGCGATTTCCGCACCCTTAGCGCTCCACAGACGCAGCGTGTTGTCGCCGCTCCAGGAGAGGATGCGCCCATCAGCGAGGATCTCAGCGCCCAGCACAGAGCTCGTATGCCCGCGGAAGATTCGCCGTTCGCGCAGTTTGGGGCCAGCCTCGGCCAGCGGCCGCAGGCTATCGAGGACTAAGGGGCGCTCCAGCCCGTCACGATCATCATAAGCCCTGTCCAAAGGCAGGGCCAGCCGGGCCAGAGAAATGGCTCTGCCTACCGCACCTTCCTTAAGATGTTCTGACGCCATCTGCGCCAGCATGCGGCTGTCCGTGCGCAGGCTCTCTTTTAAGCTTTCAACCGCGGTTTCGCGCTCGCGCTCGGCGATCGCCGTCTGCTCGACCGCCTCGCCCCGCTGCCAAATCGCAATGCCCGCCGCGGCCGTCATCAGCAGCGCGATCGCCGCCAGGCCAATGCGAATGAAGGTCTGGCGGCGCGAAAAGGCGCGGCGGCTTTCTGAAATAAAGTCGAGCTGGGTCTCCGTCGGCGGGAGCGCATTGGCGGGACGGCTGTCGCGCCAGCGTTCGGCGGCGCGCAGGACGGTGTCGCGCCAGATCAGCAAGCGGGAGGGACGCTTCGCCTTGTCCCATTTCTCCGCGTCATTGTTCAGATCGGTCTTCTCGCGCTCCCAGGTCAGATCGGTCAGCAGCGCCTCGGTGAGCTTGGGCCAAACCGCCTCAAGCTCCGCCGCGTCGCGCGCATGCAGAATGTTCAGCCGCTGCAGCCGCGGCGGCACGACCTTCACTGGCTCCGCGCCCTCGACATGCGGCGGGGCCTTCAGCGGCGTCTCGCGGATCATCATAGGGATGATCGGCTTCGCCTGACGCTCGGCCTCATTAACCTCCCAATCGCAGATCGGGGAACTGACGCTGTCCTTCGAGATCAGGAACAGGATCTTCTCCGCGCTGGCGATCAGTTTGCCGATACGCTCCCGCCATGGTTCGCCCGGCGCGATGTCATGCTTATCGAGATACGCATTGACGCCGCGTGCGATCAGCTCGTCGCGAAGGCGCTCCGCCGCCGCGAGGTCTTTTCGCGAATAGGAAATGAAGACACGTCCACGCGCCGCTTCGTCCACCATGCGCTCGCCCCCGAATCAATCCGTGAGGCGCACGGTAGCAATTTCGCACGCACCGCCAAAGCGTCCGGAGCTTCGGCCGCTCATGGCCCGGAACCGAATCATCGCTCTGCGAAACGCGCTGCTGCTCCTAAGGTGATAGCTGACTCTTCGAGGCGCGAGACAGCTTTTCCTGCGTTCGACTCCGCTCGTGCCCTGGAAGCCGCCGCAGGCGACGCGGCCGCCTACAGCGCTTGTTGACCCCAAGCCGCCCAAACACGGCTGATGCCGGCGAGCGGGACAAATTTTCGTTTTCGCAGCGTCTGCCAGGCATTCATCTGCTTCCCATGATGTAGGGATTGATGGCGTCTCTCCTTATCGGCAAGGTCCGCCTACGCATCACAGGGGGACGCCGCCGATGACTGATTCGACGACCAGCAAGATTTTCGTCTCGTACTCTCGGGCCGATACGGGCTTTGTGGACGACCTCGTCGCCGGGCTCGAGGCGGACGGCGCGTTTGCGGTGCTGATCGACCGAGAAGGCATCGGCCATGGCGAGGATTGGCAGGCGCGGCTGGGCGCGTTGATCCTGGAATGCGACACGATGGTCTTCGTCATGTCGCCCGACAGCCTGCAATCTGAGATCTGCGCGTGGGAGGTCGAGGAAGCGCTGCGCGTCGGCCGGCGGATCGTTCCGGTGCTTTGGCGGGTCGTCGATTTTGACGCGGCGCCGCCGGGGCTGAGCGCGCTCAACGCGGTGCCGTTTATCGAGAACCAGGTGATCCGCGGCCTGGCGAAGCTCACCGTCGCCTTGAAAACGGATCTCGACTGGCTCCGCGCGCAGTCGGCGCTGAGCGCGCGAGCCGAGGAGTGGGGCGCGCGCGACAAGACGCCGGAGCTGCTGCTCCGCGGCGCGCCGCTTTCGGAAGCGCAAGATCTGCTGGCGCGCCGGCCGGCCTCGGCGCCTGAAACGCCGGCGCTGCTGACGGCCTACCTCGCGGCCAGCGCCGCGGAGGAAGAGCGTGTTCTTGAAGACCAAGCCCGCCAGATCGCTGAACTTCAGGCGGCAATCGCCGTGGCGAATGGGGCGCGCCGGCGGATCCGCGCTTGGCTCGCCGTCGCGGTCGTCGCCCTGATCGGCGCGCTGAGCGCCGGCGGCTACGCTTTTGTGCAGCAACAAGAAGCGACCAAGGCCGCCGCCCGCGCGGACGCCGAAGCCGCCGCGGCCAAGACGGCGCGCCTGCGGGCGGAGCGGAACTTCGCCACTGCCGAGCGCGCAATCAACAGCTTGATCTTCGATATCGCCCAGGACCTTGAAAACATCGAAGGCGTCTCCCTTGCCGCTTTGCGCCGTATTCTCGGTCAGGCGCAGACAGCGCTCGATCGCCTGCTGGCGAGCGATCCGACAAACCGGCGGCTTCTACGCAGCAAAGCGGCTGCGCACATCAAGTTCGGGGATGTTTATGCGAAAACTGGCAACGGCGACGCCGCGCTTGCCGCCTATGAAGAGGGGCTGCGGATCAGCCGCAAGCTCGCCAAGGCCGAGCCTGAGAACACCCTCTTCCAGCGCGACGTCAGCGTCAGCCTCGAGCGGATTGGCAATCTGCGGCTGCGCCGGGGCGAGGCGGACGCCGCGCTCACCGGCCACGAAGAGGCGCTGCGGATCAGACGCAAGCTCGCCAAGGCCGCGCCTGAGAACACCCAGTTCCAGCGCGGCGTGAGCGTCAGCCTCGGGAGAATCGGCGATCTGCGGCTGCGCCGGGGCGAGGCGGACGCCGCGCTCGCCGCCTATGAAGAGGGGCTGGCCATCGCCCGCAAGCTCGCCAAGGCCGCGCCTGAGAACACCCTCTTCCAGCGCGACGTCAGCCTCAGCCTCATGAGGATCGGCGATCTGCGGCTGCGCCGGGGCGCGGCGGACGCCGCGCTCGCCGCGCTCGCCGCCTATGAAGAGGGGCTGGCCATCAACCGCAAGCTCGCCAGGGCCGAGCCTGAGAACACCCAGTTCCAGCGCGACGTCAGCGTCAGCCTAGATAGTATCGGCAATCTGCGGCTGCGCCAGGGCGAGGCGGACGCCGCGCTCGCCGCCTATGATGAGGCGCTGCGGATCAGACGCAAGCTCGCCAAGGCCGAGCCTAAGAACACCCTCTTCCAGCGCGACGTCAGCCTCAGCCTCGTGAGGATCGGCGATCTGCGGCTGCGCCGGGGCGAGGCGGACGCCGCGCTCGCCGCCTATGAAGAGGCGTTGCGGATTTTCCGCAAGCTCGCCAAGGCCGAGCCTGAGAACACCCTCTTTCAGTACGAGATGGGCTTCAGCTTGACTAAGGTCGGCGATCTGCGGCTGCGCCGGAGCGAGGCGGACGCCGCGCTCGCCGCCTATGAAGAGGGGCTGCGGATCAGCCGCAAGCTCGCCAAGGCCGAGCCTGAGAACACCCTCTTCCAGCGCGACGTCAGCCTC
This sequence comes from Neomegalonema sp., assembly GCA_022760355.1. GTDB lineage: Bacteria > Pseudomonadota > Alphaproteobacteria > Rhodobacterales > Rhodobacteraceae > JALEGB01. The sequence goes on along the minus strand of JALEGB010000119.1, from coordinate 18,041 downwards.
AGCCTCGAGCGGATCGGCGATCTGCGGCGGCGCCGGGGCGAGGCGGACGCCGCGCGCGCCGCCTATGAAGAAACGTTGACCATCGCCCGTAAGCTCGCCAAGGCCGAGCCTGAGAACACCCTCTTCCAGCGCGACGTCAGCCTCAGCCTCGAGCGGATCGGCGATCTGCGGCTGCGCCGGGGCGAGGCGGACGCCGCGCTCGCCGCCTATGAAGAGGCGCTGCGGATCAGACGCAAGCTCGCCAAGGCCGAGCCGAGCAGCGTAAGAGCGCGCTCGGATATCGTCCGGTCGCTTGTGAAAGTTGCGTCGGCAACCAAAGGCGCGAAAAAACTGGCCGCGCTCCGCGAAGCGTTGAAGCGTGTCGACAAACTGCGTGCGGCGGGGCTGCTTTCGGCGAGTCAAAAGACATGGCCGGATATTATCCGCAGAGCGCTAGCGAGGGCTGAAGCGGAGGTCGCCTTCTCAGAGGCGTTCCGAGCGGCAAAAGCTTCCAAGACAGCATTTGCTGCGAAGGCCTATACAAAGGCGGCGGCGGAGGCGCAAAAGGCGCTTGTTGCGTTCGATAGGGCTTTGCCGAAGGGCGCAAAACTCAACGAAAAAGCCAAAGCGCTTAAGATCGGCTTGTTGAGTAGGGCCTCTTTTTATCTGCAGTTCTCGCGCAACTTCGCCGAGGCTGAGAAATTAGCGCGCGCGCACGCCAAACTCGAACCCGACAGCCTGATCGCGCAGGGCAATCTCGCTAACGCGCGGCTGTTCCAAGGGGACTCCGCCGGAGCGCGGAAGATCTATCTCCGCTATGTCGGCAAAAAGCTGAAAGATGGTCGCGACTGGGCGGCAACAGTTGCTGAAGACTTCGCAGCATTGCGCAAAGCCGGCGTATCTCATCCGGAAATGGACGCGATCATCGAAGCAATGGCGGCCAAAGCACGCAAGACAGACGACAAAAAGAAAGAGCCCACTGAGGCGGCCCCGAAGGAGTGAGTTAAAGCGGCCGACGCACGCCGCGCGAGATCCCCAATCCGCGGTGTGTTTCGGGAAGCAAAGGCTGACGGCCGCAAATCCCGCTACGGCAGCAGTTGGCCCGAAACCGAATCGCCGCTCAGCAAATCGCGCCGCCGCGGGCGATCCGGTGCGAGACAGCCATATGCGGCCCATGCCCGCCGCCAAGCTCAACGAATCGCAGGCCCGCTTTTCGAAATCGTCCGGGTTTGGCTCATTTCCGGCTCATTTCTGGCTCGACACCACAGTGAGGTGCGGGGCGGCCTTAGCGCCCCGAAGCCAGCGCCCGAGCGTCGCGCGCGGAACGTTGAGGTCATCCGACATTTTGCGGACGGAAACGCCTTTAGACGCCATTTTAAGCGCCGCGGCGACAATCTCGGCCTTCCGCTCCGGGTTTGTGTGATGGCGAACGGCGGCGGCGCTGTGCATCTGATCCGACGCTTGGGACGTCTTGGGCCGCGCTCTGGATCGCTGAGACGGCATTGGCGCGGCTGCGAGCAGATTGGCCGGCGCGACGGTTGCCATCATAGAAAGAGCGACAGCGAACAAGGCGGCAACCTGAACCGCGACCGTTTCCGGCGATACACCAACGCGATTTGCGAGCCAGCGGAAGACGTAGACGCCGCCCACCGAATCTTGAGCGCCGCTGTCGCGCCGCTTCGTCGCGGCGCCGAGCGCAGCCTCGCGACGGGCATGCGCCGCTCTAGCGGCGGACTCGGCTTCTTGCGCCCGCGACAGGGATTTGGCGGCCGCAACGCGCGCTTGCCTAGCCGCCCTGGCCTCGGCGACGGCGCGGGCATGATCACCCGTACGTTGCTTGCATAGCGGATTCCTGTCGTTCGGCTGGAAGCGGCCGCCATCGCAAGCCTCGGCCGCGCCGCGCTTCTCAGCGGCCTCTGCTACCGCCGCCAACTTCGCCACAGCGGCGATTTTAGCGGCGCTGAAAGCTTTTCGAGCCTCTGATGTAAACAGGGCCAGCCGCGCGGCTTCGGCCGGCCGTGCGGCGATTTGAGCGCGGATCAATTTTAGGTCAGCGCCTGCGTCTTCGGCGATAGCGCCCGCGACCTCGGAGCGAACCAGCGGCTTCGCGGTATAGTCCGCTAGCACGATCCAGATAGACGACGACGACAGACAGATAGCTACGTAGCACGCGATTCGAGCGGCTCGCGCACTGGCGTTTGAACTGACGCCCACACTCCACAGAAAAGGCGACGTCATATCGACGGCGGCGGCGCCGAGTGCGAGGAACCAAAATTCAGGCGACCCACCCCATGCAGTCGCAGAGCAAGCCGCCGCGCCGATGATCAGCGCAGCAGCGACAAGGCGCGCCGAGATCGCTTTTGCATATTGCAGAAGGGATTTCATGGTTGCTGTCCAGATTAAAATCTGTATTTTTTCCTGCATGCGCAATATGCAGGAAAAAATCAAGGATAAAATACGCAATGAAATCCAGGAAGCTTGAGGAGGAGCTCGCCAAGATGCCGCACCGCCCACAGCGGACGGGACGCATGAGTACGAATATTCGCACCGAGGTTCTGGAGGAAATGAGGGCCTACGGGGCCGAAAAGCGGGTATCACTCGCCGAGCTGATCGAGGTCGGCTTCGCGCTGATTAAGGCGACTGACGAGGCGGAGCCGGACTAGGCGGATAAATCCACTGCGCCCCCTCTTTTTCGCAGCTCTGGCCCGCCCTCTGGCTTCCGTCATCTCATTGGCTGGCCAGGGAGATCGTCGAGCACCTTTTCGCCGCGCCTCTAAGGCGATAAGTGCGAAAACTGCGAAAAGGGGGCTTGGACGCTTAAGTCATTGATAATTAGGTTATTTATTCGAGGGCTTATCGCAAAAAGCGCTCTGCGATAAGTCTGCGAAAAGGGGTGGGCGGCTGCTTTTGGCGAACTTATCGCAGACTTTTCGCAGGGGCCAATCTGCGAAAAGGCCTGCGATTTAACCCCTAAAATACAATCTCTTAGACTGGCCGCCCCCCCTTTTCGCAGTTTTCGCGCTTTTCGCCTTAGCCCGCGAACCAGTATCTGGTTTGCGGTCGGCCCCCTGTAGGAACTTGCCCGGATCGGATCGCGCCGATTTCCTCAAGATCGCTCAGGAGCTCCATGCGCCTTCCATGGGGTAGGCCGCTAACGGGCGATTTGCGCCTGAGTTCGTTGAGCGCAACGCCCGCCGCGCCGGCCGCTTCAATAAAGGCCTCCAATCGCGTGCGGTCCTTTGCATAGGGCGTCTCGCCCGCATTCTCTCTCAGGCGCGCCACCATGCTCTTAACCGAATAGTCCGCGATCTGACGGCCTAGACGCAGGTCGATCTCATCGATCCGCGGCCTTTCCGGATTGCGCGCGATCGCCTGAACCATCGCGATCTTCTCGACGTGCTCGCCAGCGCGACGAATGGCGGAGGCGGCACCGATCCAACCGAGTTCTTCGGCGTCGCGCGCGTCGTCGTCATAGACGTCGCAGAGCTGATCGATGGCCTCTTTCAGGCTGTCTGGGTAGGCGACTTCGTGAAGCGCCGCGGATGGCTCCAGCTCACCGGGCCATGGAAGCGGCTCTACCTCGTCGCCTTTTCCTTCCGTCTTCGGCTCCAAGATTCGCTCCTTCGGCAGGCCGTTCGCCGCGATGTCGTCGACAGCTCGGATCACGTCGACCAGCTCTGCGCTAAACTCTGCGCGTGGCCGGTCCTTCCGCCGTCTGGGAGGCGCGCCACACGGAATTTCGACCATGCGCGCAAGCGTTCCATCCTCTTCTAGCTCGCTTCGAAACGCGTCGGCGAACTGCTGGAGCGTCGAATATCCGATAGCAGAGAGCGCCGGCGCCCTGACCGCCGGAAGGCAGCGCGCAGCCTGCGAATAGGCCGCCGGCATAAGATCCTCGCCGTTGAGGGTTCTCAGATTGCGGAGCATCCTCAACAGAGCTTCCTGGTTGCCAGTCGAGTTTCGGCCGGTCATCCGCCCGAACCAGGCGCCGAATTCGTCGATATTGAGCAGCATTCGAGGATTGCCGAGAAGGCTGCGATGCAAAGACGTGTCGGCCGTAATGTGCTCGGGGCCGAGCAGGTAGCCGACTTCGGCCGCCCTCGCGACTTTCTTCAGGGCTCGGTTCATCGATGATTTCCCGCCGCCCGAAGTAGCCGTAAGGACGAAATAAAGAGCCGTGGAAAGCTCTGTCGGGCTTTGGTATCCGCGCCCAGCTATCGCTGACATGAAGCCGATGGCGATAGGAACCGAAGCCGTTTCCCAGGGAATCATTGACGCCTGACACAACTCGGTCGCGAGCGTCCTAAGCGGGCCATCCAGATGTTCGAAGAAATCCGGCGGCGCTCCGGCGCTGTCTGGGTAGTTCATTCGAAACCTTTCCTCGACGCGGCTCCTCTCGCGCGAATCCTTCGCAAGAGCAAAGTTAACCGAACGCACGCCTTCAGGCAGGGGCGGGCCAAAGTTGATGTTACCGTCCATGACCGCCAGTCCTCGCCATAAGAATATCGTTGAAGTCGCCGAAGCCCTCCTCGGGGGCCACAACGGATGCTGTCAGCCCCTCGTCGCGAACGCGCCTGGCGAGCGCCGTAGCCTCTTCGATCCCGTCCGAATCTGCGGCGACGACAAGGTGAGGCGTGAATTCGGGAAGTTGGATTGAGCGGAGCAGGCTTTTTCCGGTTGCGGCCCATGCGTCGAAGCGGGCGCCCTGATCGAGATAGAAGCGCGCCAGGGCGGCGACTGTCTCGACACCCTCGCCGACGATCAGCCCGCACGGATTGTCGAGCTGGAATAGTCGGATAGCATGACCCTTGAGAACGCCGCGCGATCTTCGCGCGTCGGGCCCCTCAGCCTTCCGCCCGGTTTGCGCATCCAGGCGCGTGGTTTGAACCGCCATCACCTGGCCAGCATGATCCGTTGCGGCTGCGACGATTGCCGGAGGATAGCCGCCGACCGCGGGAAGCTCTCTCACCCATGGCGACCAGAAGCCGCGAAGCCCGCGCGACATGAAATATCGATCGTGCATCTCGCCAGGCGCGCGGCTGAGCGACCATATCTTGCGAGCCGCGTCGATCCTCTTCGCCCCATCCGCGGGGACGCGCTCAGCCCCTTCCAGGCCCGACGCTCCGCCTTCCACAAGGGAAAGGTGGGCAGCGCCTGCTCCTGCCTTAAACGCGCTCCTGAGCGTCGCTTTGACCTCTGGCGCTGGGAGCCCGATCGCCCGGGCGGCGGCTGCGAGAAGCTCGCCAGCGTGCTGTGGATCGCAACCGATCCGCGCCGCCTTGAAGGCCGCGGCGTTGAGCGTCCGATTGCGTTCGCCAGCCGGCGCGCTCTCGACGTCGCGAACCAGGTGCGTCAAGACGGCCGCTCGATACCGGGCCGGATCTCGAATCTCATGCATGGCGCGCCCTCCCGAAGGAGGCAAAGGGGCGCCGTTCGCGCGGCGATGCTTGCCGCGCGCCATTGGAATAGCTACACATTGGTCACTCACTTTGAATTGGGCCCTCGGCGAGCTGGCGCGCTTGCTGAGGGCCGTTTCGTTTAGTTCATGGCCTTTTGGCGCTTCGCGGCCTTGGTGCGCTCTCGCGCTGCGACTTCGTGGCTCGCGCTGGCCCGGTTCTCTTTCAGCCAATCATTGACGTCATCGGAGAGGTAAAAGCGCGGCGCGTTCGGTTTGGACTGGCTGAACCTAGGCCCCGCCCCTTTCACAGCCGCTCTTTCGAGCCAGCTACGGCTAAACCACGTCGTCATTTGATCAGTGGTCAGCCATTGGCCGGACGGCATGTCGATTGGAGGCTTTCGCCGCATCGCTGGCCCGGCGAGCAACTGCGCCTCTAGGCCGTCAAGGCGGCGCGCCATCTCGTCGACTTGCTCCTGAAGTTGTCGGCTCATTCGACTATCTCGCCTCCTACTGTTTCAAGTTGTGCCATTCTGTGTAGGCGCTGCTTTTTTGGATCGCGCCTCGGCGTCCAAAATCTGATTAAAAAAGTCGCCGGGGCCGTATTCTCTTATCCATCTCCCGAACGTTTCGGGCTTTGGATAGCTTTCGACAACTCCGAGCCAAGCTCTTGGTGCTTCATCATGAAACATTCGCAGCGCTCTTTCCTTATGAACCGCGCCGTTTTTCATGCGAGGAAGTGGCTTTCCAGAGAAGAAGATTTTTATCTCCCTCATGAGCCTTTCGGCTTTTATCTCTTTACTGCCGCCCTCTGGCGTTTGTTCTTTCCTCGCCTTTCGGATTTTATTGCCTGTCTTAAAAGCCGGGCCGGCTTGCCGCAAGATCTGGACGCGCGCCCAGGCGACGCGAATCTCTGAATAGGCCCAGATGAATTGGGGCGATCCGCTCTTGTACCCGGCGCAGATCAGGGTATTGCCGTAGATGTCGGCCGCAAGCCTCTCTTCGGAGCCGTCTTCCTGCTTCATGCCCCGCTCCAAGGCGCGCTGGATGGCTAGAAAGGTGAGAGAGTCGCCCGAGATCTCGAGACGCCACTTCGCCCAATCGATTGCGTCTTCGAAAGCCCGCAAGAGGCCCTCGAGGCTGTCCGGCATGCGCTGATAGGGGCCGACGCCGCGCTTCTTGATCGCGGCTCCCACGGCGATGAGCTCTAGGAGCGGCATTTCTCTGTCTGGCGATTTGAGACGCGGCAGAGCGGCGACGCTCGAACTTGCAGGCTCTGTCGGCGCGATAGCGCATAGCATGCGCTTTGTAGCGTCCGGCAAAGTGTCGACGAGCTCAGATAGCTTCATTTCGCGCCCTCCGCCATTGCGGCGATTTCATCCGCCACGCGGTCGGCGACAGCGGCCATTGACGCAAGCTCGTCCATGTAAGCCATGGTCATCCGCGGATCAGAATGGCCCGTGTGCTGCGCGACCTCGTAAGAGTTGGCGCCAGACGCGCCCGTGACGGTGAAGTTGAAATGCCGGAAGTCATTGATGCGGGCCTTCGAGAGGTGATCGGCCACCGCTGGGTCCTCCGCGTCTTGGGCTGCTCTATCGAGCGCGCGCCGGAGCGTCTTGCGGATCACGCCATAGTCGAGAGGCTGATGCGCCGTTTTGCCGAAGACGACGAAGGGGCATCCGTCGCGGCGCGGCGCGGCGCGCAAGAAATCCATTACCCGCTGCGATAGGACGATAACCCGCCGGCCCGTTTTGCCCGTGACCTCGGCTCGGCGCGCTTCGATCGCGAGCCGATCCCATCGAAGCGACTGGACCTCGCCGATACGCAAGCCAGTGAAGGCCGCAACCCGAAGAGCGAGAACGGCTTGCGGGTTGACCAGGCGCCGGGAGCCCGGCGGCGAATTGGCGGCCTCGGCTTCGAGCGCGGCCAAGGCCCGAAGGACGGCGCCCGCATGCTCCTGCTTCAAGTTGAAGCGGTCGCGCCGCTTCACCTCTGGATGAGCCCGCACTCGGGCCGCAGGATTGGCCTGCGGCGGCAATAGCTCAAGATCTTCGGCGACGTTGAACGCCGCGCAAATGTCCTCAAGGCAGCGATTGGCGACAAACGGATGCGCCGCGAGCCTCCGGTGGAGTGCCTCGACGTCTGAGCGCGCGACCTCACTAATTCGCTTCGCGCCAAGCGCCTTCAAGATGTGCTTTGCGCCGCGACTACGGATGTTCTCGATGGTCTTCGGCGCTCGTGGCTTTCCAGTGCGAAGCGATGGCCGGCGCAGCATCTCTTCGAAAAGCTGAGTAAACGTCATCTCTCGGCGCGCGGCGTCGCGGTCTGAGGCGGGGTTGCCCCCTCGCGCGACCTCGCTAGCCAGATCGCGCGCCCGATCTCGCGCGGCGTCCGGCGCGACGGAGCCGACATCGCCAATAACGACTTGTCGTTTCGAGCCGGTAGGAGTCGCATAGCGAAACGCGTAGCGAGCCGCGCCGGACGCGCGCACTCGGATATGAAACCCGATTACCTGAGTATCCCACACGCGATACTCGCGCCCGGTCGTAGTCAATTTCCGAACCGTCGATGCTGTCAGTCTTTCTCGCCATGTCGCAGCCATCCCGCTTTCCTTTCGCCGGGCACCTCTGGGGCACCAGTCATCTGGGTGACACTGGTAGCTACAAGCATTCGAAAGAGCAAGAAGACAATAAAATGCACAATTGATCGAAGAGACGAAAAGAAAAGGCTTGGCCTATCTATTGCTGACCTTCTGGCTCATAACCTGAAGGCCGCAGGTTCAAATCCTGCCCCCGCAACCAAAGTTCCCGTGGAAAAACAGGCTGATGCGCGTCTCTGGGCGGTGTCAGAGCTGTTTTCCGCGGGCTTTGCGCATTTTCCCCAAATGTCAACCGATTTCAGTGCGCTACGCCGCTTTCGCGCTTCGTCCCCATTTGGCCGCGATCTCTCCATGACGCATGGAGGGCGCATGACGCCATCCGATCTGTGCTCACTGGGTCGAACGGGCTTCAACAGATGGCGGCTTTCAGCCAACTTTCTGACGTGGAGAATTGGGAGATTTACGGCTGCTGGTGACCCAGTTCGGTCGTCGCAGCCCATTCTTGCCTAATTTTCACTATTGGCGGCTCGCTTGAAGAAGTCGGTGTGGTGCGGGCGTTTTCCTCGAGGCGATTGAGTATGCGACCTCGAATGCCTCGATTGTTTCAGCGACCGCGGACTATTCAGCTCGATCGGAAACCGCTTGCCAACGCAAGTGGAGGCGAGCTGTTGTAAGACGGCGGCGACTCAAACCGTCGCTTTAGACTCACTGAGTTGCCTCCGGCAATCCCGGCGCGATCGATGACGTCCCGTGCCGCATGTCGATCACGCACTCTCACGTCTCAACGGGCTGCTTCCTTGGCATGCAGCGAATCTGTCTCAGCCGCCGCCCGCTGCCAAAGTTCACCGGACGTGAACGCTTACCGTTGCAGGGCGCTGCGCCGCCGTGACATAAAAAACGCGTTTTGGCGTTGGTTTCGTCGCTCAGTGAGCTTGTTGTCGGTCGACGCGAAGGCGATACGAAATCAGTACATACGTCGTCGGTAGTATATTTGGCTCATTGGCCCTCACTCAATCTCCGTTCGACCTTTTTCTTGACCATGACCGCAATAAGATTCAGCCCCCAGGAGACATCTTGCGCAGTCGGGTCGCCGAGCTTCTCCAATGCTTTGTGCAATTCGCGCAAAACTCTTACCGTGGCGTCTTCGACGTTTTCCGTCGGAACGACGTCTATGAATTCCTGATAGTTCTGCTCAATCAGACTCTCGTAACACGTGCGGTCAAGCAGGAGCATCACCATGGCGTAATCTGCTTTCGCCCACGCCTGCCCTTTGCGCGGCCCGTCGATCTGACGAGCGATAATCGCCCTCGCCGTCTCAAGCTCTTCGCGAACGGTCGGGCGCTCGCCGGCGACCGCTTGGGCGACGGCGAGGCCGCGCTCAATCTTTACGATGATATCGTTGACCAAGTTGTAGCTATTATAGACTTGAAAATTTGCGCCATCTATTTCAATCTCTTTGCCAATTTCGTAACGTTGACTTGCTTTCTCCAATTGACCGAGACGCCGGTAAAGACCACCGGTTCGCCCAAGTCGATCACAAAACAGCTCGGCTAATTTCTGCTCGCCGCCCTCAAGAGGATAATTCGACTTTCCACCAAGCGGCAGTGGATTGCCTTCTGGGTCGAACATAAGATCATAAGATGAATAGTATCGAATTAAGTCAAGCGATCTCTCCTCGATTTGCAACGCAAGTCCAAACGCCAAAAGCGCGCTATCCGCATCCTCCGAGTTGATAAATTCGTCACCACGCGTGCGAAGCTTCTTTGCTTCTTTGCCCAGCTGCTCAATTCTCTTCACGAGTTCATTCAAGTCGTCGGGATCCGGAGGCGGCGCCAGATCGGAAATTGCATGCAGGTAAATTTTGATCTGATCGGAGAGTTCGTAGGCCGCCTCCGCGTTTCTCTGGTCGCCGCTAGCGTTCAGTTTGTCGCCTCGGGCGCGGAGCTCCGACACTGCTGCGTCAACGCGCTGGATCAGCTCTTCTGTCCCCTTGCGATCGTCAAGCGCGGGAAAATGCGCCAGATCAGGAATCGCCTTCCGATAGACGGCGCGCAGCTCGGCAAGGACGCTGGTCGAGCCGCTCGACGCGCCGTCGGACGAACCTGAGGACGCATCACGTTCCCGCTTGGTGAACCAACTCATTCTGGCCTCCTTGGGCTGGCCATCTCGCCCCGGCGCCGCTCGCGCCTCGAAGCAAGTTGGCGGACACTTAACTGCGCTCAGCGGCTTTCAATAACATCAGCGCGGCTTTCTTCAGGACTCGGACTTGGTCGGTGAGCCCCTGCTCGCGCTCAAGCGTTCGAATGAAGGATAGCAAATCCGAGAGATTTCGCTCTGTTTTTTGAGCCGCATTATCTTTAGTGTATAAGCGGATGAACTCTGAGCACAAGGAATAACCGATCGCTCGTAAGATCGCATCATCTTGAATATGTAGGTTTACTTCCGAATGCAATGCGGTGACTTGCCGGCTGTCTTCATCATTTATGAAGGTCAGATCGGCGAGCTGCTTGAGCTCCAAGGCGAGCCGTTCGACGGGTTGATCCGATTCCGGGCGCGTCGCACTCGCGATTTCATAGTAATAGCTCCAATAACGCTCCTGCGCCGCTGGATCGCGCCGTCGCTCAAGGATCTCCTTTGCTGACGCCAAAGCCGTATCGAACCCTTCCGACGCGTAGTAGATCGGCTGGAAGCGATCGACAAAGCCTCGCACTTGACGCAAACGATCGGAGAAAGGCAATTGCTTGGCGCAAATGTGAACGGCGCCCAGAGGGCTTACCGCCGTTCGCACGCCGAATTCGAAGAACACGTTCGGGCGAAGCAGCGTCCAGTCGATGATACAAAAATTGTAGCGCCGTATCGCTTCGTACAGGCTGCGCGCCACGAGCTTGCTATCCCGACGGCTCAGCAAGCGAAATACTTTTGGCGCATGTTCTGGCGTGTAATTCCGCCCCATTGCCTCCTGAACAACGCCATCCAAGCTTAATGCGATGCCCTGCTCAAGAATCTTAAAACAGCTTTCCTCGTAGTCCAAATCAAATGGACCGAGAAAAAGCGGTCCCTGACCAAAATCTATCGCACGAAAATCCTCAGTTTTTCCGCCCATTCGACGGATTGCATGAAAAACGGGCAAATCCTCATAGGTCGGATCGTTGCGGAACTCAGTTAGTCCCGAAACAATCTTATCAAAGAGAATTTTCGGCCCGATGTCGTGTTGATCATGGTGTGAAGAGAGATTTATATAAGTTAGATTGTAGGGAAGACTGTAATGGTAGACATCGTTGATCGGCACATCGACGCTACAAATACTGACGCCGCGCTTCGCGACCGCACGGACGCCAAGAAAAAACATAACGCCAGGTTCAAAATTCTGAAGTTCTTCATTCTTTGTTACATCAAATATCGCCACGTCGGCTAAACTTACCGCGCTCAATGATTGGCGTAGCTGCTCGTCGCCATCGAAGGCGCTTGCTACGTTCAGGTTAAATACTTCAATCGATTTGAAATGGTTGGCCAAGCCTAGTCGCTTCGCTTCTGTTTGCAGCCGCGCCTTCACTGCCGCAACGCTGTTCTCCAGTTTCTTCGAACCGCCTTCGCGCGACAGGGTCAGCATGGTCAGAACGCCGGGCGTCGATTTTTTTGGCAGCGCCTGATATGCTAACGGCGCGTCCATTCGATCCAAGTGGCGAGAAGGAGGCGGTGACGTGTTTCCGACAAGTTGGGCGTCGGCCAGTGTTTGGGCCGACGAGCGCAGCAGATCCGCCTGGGCGCCGTGATAGTAAGCCTCAGCGGCGGATTGGACCGCTTCGACCAGCAAGGTTGTCCGACCGTTGGCGACGATTCTTTCGAGCACGCGCTGGATACGCTCCCGGGTGTCCATCCCATCATAGTCGCTTAAATTCACGTCCATATTAGCTATGAAGCGGCTATAAAAGGTCCCCCATTCCCGCGAGGCGTCGAAAAGAACGTCAGCAAGCTCGTTGGTTGCTTGCGCCAAGTCTGAAGCTTTGGTCTCCTGCTCGCTGTTCATCGCGCGTCCCGTTTTCTACTGGAGCTTTTGCAGGTCCCGATACATCATCATTAACTCGCGCGCTTGGGGCTGTCGAGGTCGGTTCGGCGGTCGCGCGTTGTCGCACGCCACTGGTGGCGACGAACGCGATGGATTGCGGCCGCTCACTTTGGTTGCTGGCGAGCAGGTTCGACGCATTGCATTGTTACACGCGTCTGAGGGAGAAAATCATGGGGCTTTCCGCCGATCAGCAGCAACGTCTCCATCGGGCGATGAGCAGCGTTCTGACTGGTTTCGACGACCTGCAAGTTCTGGTCGACATCGCGGACTTCGCCGGCGCCGACCTCAATCCGCGGTTTTCTCGTCTGCTCGAAGACGTCGTTCGCAAGACGGCGCGGTTAAAGGAAGTCGACGCCTTCTGTGTCGACAGTGCGGCCGTTGCGCGATCGGTGGCGAAGGTTGAGCGGCCCGGCGGCGGAGGCACGGGATTTCTCGTCGCGCCGGACCTGCTCTTGACCTGTCACCATGTCCTCGAACCGGTGATCGAGGGAGCGGAGCGCCCCGACAGCGTGAGCCTTCGCTTCGATCATCGCCTCAGACGGAGCGCCCCACTACGCTGGATCCGTGTATCGGCTGGCCGAAAACTGGCTGGTGGCGACGCGGCCGCCGAGCCCGGGAGAGCGCGCGGGCGCGCTATCGCCGCCGGTTGCGGCCGACGAGCTGGACTACCGCCTCGTTCGCCTGGAGCGTCCGGCGGGCGAAGAGACGGTCGCGGATCGCTTCGATCCGATCGCGGCGCATCGCGGCTGGATCGATTTGAGCTCCGCCGAAGAGGCGAGCGAGACGGCGCAGTCCGTTGTTGTCATTTATCACCACCCCAACGGAGAGCCGCTGAAGCTCGATTTTGGCGTGCATCTGGGCTCTGACGCTGGTGACGCACGCATGCGTCATAATGTGAACACGAAGCCCGGTTCGTCGGGCTCGCCGATCCTCACCGTCGAACATCAGCCGATCGCATTACATCACAGCGGTGATCCTGCGCAGTTCAAGGTGCAGAATGGCGGCGTACCGCTGGCGCGAATTCTATCGAATCTTGAACAGCGAGGCGTAAAGCCTTTTTGGCGCTGAATGAAGTGTAGTTTATACATAGCCAATCTGTAGATGGTTACTGTGCGCTGCATATCAGTTTTACCGCGGCTTGCGCCCTTATGGGTAATCGTATGTGTTAGGAGTTGGGGATTTATGGCCAGATTGACGTTGTAAAGCCGTCCTTCCAGCCAAGACTTGTATGCTGAAACGCAATCAGGATTGGAGGTGTCAGCTCCTGGCCCATACCCGCTGTAAGGTCCACCGAATCGTGCGCCCGCTGCATCGAAGTTTGCGGACATCTTCTTACTTAGATAGGAAAGAACCCCTCCGGTCGCTCCGGCTCCCGGAGCGGTTCGGCCAGTCCGATCGCCATTGCGGGCGCAACATGTGGATGGCGCCGGCGTTCTCGCCAGATCGCCTCAGCTCAAGGCGCGGCGAAGGCGGTCTTTTTGATCGGCGATTTGGGCTTTGTTCCGGCAGTACTCAGGCGCGTCATTGTCGGCGTAGTTAATGTCATACCGAGGCCGAGCGGGGTCTTCCGCCAGGAGCCGTACGCAGGTCGCAGTCTTGGCGCATTGCGCGCAACGTTCCAGGCATTCGCGATATTGACGCGGCCCAATGACCCCTTGGCGGAAGGACTCGGCGGCGTCGGCGCCGCAGCGATCCATCATCGCGCTGACCAGTTTGCTGCGCTCTTCAAGCTTCTTCGACATCAGCCTGTTCCTCGCTCCGATCCTGTTCCCCGTATTGGGCCTGTTGCCGGCATTAGAGCTTTCGCCGATCAAGTTGGATCGGCTCAAGGCTCTAACTCTTTGTTGTGTCGCGTGCTCTTCCCGCCAACCGGTATCCACTTGGTCGCCCCTAGGTCCGGCGACGCCGGCACGCTGAGCGGAGACTGGGGGCGTTGCTGTTCCATGGCGTTGATCCGCATCAATTTAACTGGAATTTGTCGGACGCGTTGACGGCGTGCGCGCGGATCGCTACCTGCGATAGTCAACGCCTGCATGGAGGCATCATGTCTGAGATTGTTCTGATCGCTTGAGCGCCCTGCCGGGACCGTAGGGCTGACTGCGTCGCTCCCCGCCGCCTGCGTTGGTTCGCAGCGCGGACGCGGAATGGCGTGTTCTGCTGCGAGCAAATCTCAGATGAATATCTCCAAATACGAGCAGCGCGTTTTGCACGCGTTGGCTCAGGGCGGCCGCATTGACTTTGAACGCGCGGCGAACGGGCGTGTGATCGACGTGGATTGCTATTCACGCGATGGTTGGCGCCTTGAGGACTGCACCCTTAACATCTTCCAAAAGCTGCGTCGCAAAGGGCTGATTGAATCCCGCGCTGGCGGGGCCTATCGGATCTCTCGGCGGGGTCGGATTGCGGTGCGGCCGCAGCTCGACAACCGTTGATGGGCGTGGCCCAAAATATACGCTCCCGGAGCGAGGCGAAATCTCGCCTCGCTTTACGCGGGGGAAGGTGATTAGAACGCTCAATCATATCAGTTGCAAAGGTCGGGGCTGAATGCCGATCGAAACTCCCGATGCTCAGTGGGCCATGGATACGCGTGATGGTCTGCCGGATGCGTTCCGAATACTGCTGGAGAAGCATCCGCGCGCGAGCTGGGATGCGCCGGGCGCGATGGGGCCGCTTGCAGCTTTTTGGCTGGAGCGTCATCTGATGTTTCGGCAAATTATCGACCGGCTGATTTCAGCCTCCGAGAGCTTTATCGATCGTAACTGTGACCCTCGCACTTTCGCCCAGATGTCAGCGCAACTTGGGCAAGTGTTGGTTGGTGAGTTGCATGGGCACCATCATATTGAAGATATTCAATATTTTCCGGTGCTGATGTCGCGAGAACCGCGCTTGGCGCGGGCGTTTGGGCTGTTGGACGCGGATCACCACGCGCTGGACGAAGCGCTGCCTCGCTTCGTCGACGCCTCAAATGGCGTACTGAAAGCGCGTCGCGACCAGGCCCTCGGGGTCGATGTTGCGGCCAGCTATCTCAGGACGGTTTCAAGCTTCCAAGGCGGGCTGATCCGGCATCTCGCCGACGAAGAGGATATTGTCATTCCAATCCTGATTGAGCATGGGCAGGAATGGCTGGGTTGACAGGAATGGCTCGTCTCATCGGCTCAGTCGAAGCAGATCACTGAGTAAACCGGGAAAGGGCGCGGCGCCGGCGGCAGGTTGAGATAGGGAACGCGGCCGTTTGGGTAATTGAAGCCCTTGCAGAATGCGGCGGCTTGCTTGTTGCAGTCCTTGATCCCGTCGCATTTAAACAGCACCGGGCGGGTGGTGTCCGGCATGCGCGGCTGGCTGGGGACTTCGATCACCAGCGGGGTGCGCTGCGCGGCGGCTTCGTTGGCGGCTATGGCGAGGAGTGTGATCGCGGCGCTAAAGGCAATCAGCAGGCTGCTCGCTTTGATCTGGTTTCTCATGTCTGGGCTCCGAATATGAGTGCGCGCAGCTTTCGTAGTTCTCCAGATACGGAGCGCGTTCAACCGGCGGTTTGGCGCAGCGCGCTCCAGGCCGACCGCCAGAGGGGGGGCGGCTGCAGCGCCAGTTCCGGCCCCGACGTCTCAAACCCGTCGTCAGCCGGGCGCGCATAGCCGAGCGCTTCATAGTCGGCGTCGTAAAAATCGACGATCCGGCGGACGGTCTCCCTGCTGGCCGCAACCTTGAAGCGCGCCGCAGCGTTTTCATGGGGTAATGGCGGCGGAGACTGCAGGTCTGCGAGCGCCGCAATGCGATGGTGGGCCTGCTGCAGCCCCTGTTCAAAGCGCAAACGAACGGTATGCTGCGTCAGAAACTCCTGTTGCGGCCGGATATGGTTGTCGCAGACGAACGGGTCCTGCCGATAGCGCTTGAGGATATGCGGAACCCAACTGTCAAATCGCTCAGTCGCGCCCTGGGGGAGATCGGCGATCCGTGTGTGCGGGGGAATGTAGTTCCGATCGTGCTTGCGTCGCAGCAGCGCGTGCGTCAGCCGCATTTTGTATTCGCTGACCATCCGTTGCAGCGGATCGCGGATTAGTGCGAAGCTGTCGCTCGCGATTGCGTCGAGACCCAACGCTTGGTGGATCTCGGCGTGGAAATGCTGCGGCGAGCACGGCAAGTGAGGCGCGTTGGCGCCAAGTAGCGCGATTTTTCCGACTTTTTCAACAAAGCTTTCAATCGACGTGCCGCCGGTCTTCGGAATATGAACGAAGTGAAACAACTTGTGCGAAACTTGGAACAGGGGCATCTTTAGCTCCGGGATGAGGGGCCTTTCCTGTGAGTATCCAAAGTTAAGATAAAGTTTTTCTGAAGTGGGAGGGTTAGGTATTCCTATATTAGCGTCGGCGCTCTCTTTTTTAACCGAATTTAGGCCGTTCGGGCGCAGATGGGCGTTCGCACCCTAACGCCGGCGGACGATGCTGCGCGCCCTCTCTTTGACCCCGTCAAAGAGTAGCTGTAACTCCAATCAACTTACTCACCCGAGCGGAGGCCGTTGTGACCGATCCTTTTATGACAGAAGACCAGCTCCGCTCCATCGCCGAAGGGCTTTTGAGCCGCGCCGACAAGGCGGGGGCGACCGCGGCGGATGTGTTGGCTGCAACTGGCGAAAGCATCGGCGTCTCCGCGCGCAACGGGGCTTTGGAAGATGTTGAGCGTTCCGAGAGCATTGATTTTGGTCTGCGCGTGATGATCGCAGCCGAAGGCGGCGTGCGCCAGGCGACCATTAGCGCCTCCGATCCATCCGACAGCGCCCTCGACGCGTTGGCGGAGCGCGCCGTCGCGATGGCCAAGGAGGCGCCGGTGGACCCGCACGCCGGCCTCGCGCCCGAGGATGCGCTGGATCGATCGGATCTCGTCGCCAAGATTGAGCGGCTGGAGCTTGGCGATCCCGCAGGGCCGCCAAGCCCGGATCAGTTGCTCGATGAGGCGTTGGCGCTGGAGGCGGCGGCGATGGCTGTCGATGGGGTCAAGCAGATCGAAGGCGGCGATTCAAGTTGGGGCGGGGGCTCCGTGTACCTCGCAACGTCGCATGGCTTCGCCGCCGGCTATCGCGCCAGCTCGCGGAGTTTGAGCGTCTCCGCTGTCGCTGGCGAAGGGCTCGGCATGGAGCGCGACTACGCCTTTTCCGCTGCGCGATACGCTGATGATCTGCTTGATGTGAACGTGATTGGAGAGGAGGCGGGGCGCCGGGCGGTGCGGCGGCTCAATCCGAAAAAACCGCCGACCGGGGCCTATCCGGTCATATTCGAGCCGAGAACGGCGGTGCGTTTGATTGGCGCGGTGATTGGCGGCGCAAATGGCGCGTCCGTGGCGCGCGGGTCGAGTTTTCTGCGTGACAAAATGGGCGAGCAGATTTTGCCCAAGGGGTTTTCGATTCTCGACAATCCGTTGAAGCCGCGCGGTCTCGGCTCCAGGCCGTTTGACGGCGAAGGCGTCGATGTCCGCGAGAAGGCGATCGTGAAGGACGGCGTGTTGGCGGAGTGGCTGCTCGACAGCGAGTCTGCGCGCAAGCTTGGGGTCGCGACAAACGGGTCCGCGAGCCGTGGCGTGGCGGGCAGCCCTTCGCCCTCCTCCTCCAATGTTTGGTTGACCGCGGGGGACGCGACGGTGGAGGCGCTGATTAAAGAAACCGGGACCGGCGTGCTGGTGGCCGAGATGATGGGGCAGGGCGCGCATCCCGTCACCGGCGATTTCAGCACGGGGGCGTCAGGTTTCTGGATTGAAAATGGCGAAATCGCGTATCCAATTTCCGAGTTCACGCTGGCCGGCCATATCTTCGAGATGCTGGCGAGTATGGCGGCAGCGGATGATTTGGTCTTCGATCGTCGGGTTGTATCGCCCACTGTTCGGGTTGAAGGCCTAACTGTCGCCGCTGGATAAGCGGCGCCGGCGCCGCGGCGCCCTAAAAATTGGGCGATTGAAGCGGCTTTTGGGTGAATATTTACGCGCTATTCCGCGACAAACACGGCGGGGGGCGGGGA
>JALEGB010000118.1 GCA_022760355.1 Neomegalonema sp. | reverse complement strand
TCATAGCGACGGTTGGACATTCAAGCTCCTCCTTTGGGTGCTTGAATCAAAATTCACCGCAAAAGTGAATCCCATTTATGAGTTTACAGCCTAGCGCGAGATCGCCGCTTCGTTGAGATTTTCCTCAACAAAAATGAGATATGGCGCGAATCTCACCCCTGTGATATGGATATATCAGCGCCGCAAAATGTGTCGCCATCTGGAGGACAGGAGAAAGCGCGCGGCAGGGACGCCCTAAACTCAACTTTTTCTCAATATATCGGTTGTCTGGATAAATTTTCACTGATGGCTAAGAAATTAGCCGATCTGAGCATGACAAAAGTCAAAGTGGCCTATTTGAAGGTTGCGCCATTGTTCTGGGTCGAGCGTTGCAGCGTGACGCGCCCAGCGACTGCGCAGCCGCGCCAAGCACAACAGGAAGCGCCAGGGAGGAGAGCCCAATGCCGCAGAATGCACAGCCGTCAACAAGCGGAACAGACAGCCAAACACAGCGCGCTTATCAGGAGCTCGAACGCCGAATTGTTGCGCTGGAACTCGCCCCAGGGGAAATCGTTTCCGAAAAATTGCTCGCCACTGCGCTCAAAATGGGGCGAACCCCGGTGCGGGAAGCTCTTCGTGAGCTTGCCCGGGAGGGTCTTGTCCTCATCTTGCCGCAGCGCGGCATCATCATATCCGACCTTGATGTCTCCAAGCAGCTGCGGCTTATCGATTTCAGGCGGTCTCTGTTCAAATACATCGCCGAGGCAGCCGTGCGACGTGGCGAGCAAGAGCAACAATCCCGCTGTGTGGCGATTAGCGACGGGCTTCGGGCGGCGATAACAGCCTTTGATCGGGAGCGGATTTACAATCTGGCGGACCGCTTAACCGAGACGCTCCTGGCGATGGCGCGCAACGAATATGCATCGGCCGCGCTCCAGTTGGGGGATGGGCTCGCGCGGCGCTTTTGGCGGGCGCACAGCCGCGGCAAGGGCGATGTCGTCGACGTCGCCCAGGGGTATGCGGATCTTGCCGGCGCGCTCGGCGCGCAAGACGCCGATGCGGCGCTGCGTGCGATCGATCGGCTCCACGAAGCGAAGGCGGGCTTGGCCCGTAACGCGCTGGAAAACGATTAAATCTTGTCGCCGGATCGCCGGATGGGCGACGGAAAAACGGCCAGCGCGACGTGGCGATCCGAAACAACGCTTTTAACGACGCTTGTTCTTGACAGCGCCGACCCGCACCGGTATCGCGCTCCGTACCGCGAGCGAAGCCTCCGGAGCCGCAGTTGCGTGGGTCTCCCTTGCAGTTGCTCCTCCATATGGCGGACCATCGCTTCCCGCGGCTGAGCGCCCGTATAGCTCAGAGGTAGAGCACTCCCTTGGTAAGGGAGAGGCCGAAAGTTCGATTCTTTCTACGGGCACCACAGCGCTTCCGATAGGAAGCGCGAAGCTTCCCCGACATCTCAGGGCGTCAGCTGTTTGCGCAGCAAATAGCGAGAGCCCCGCGCTGTAGGTTCTTTCGGTTTCACAGCGATTTGCTGCGCTTCCGACAGGAAGCGCGAAGCTTCCCCGACATTTCAGGGCGTCAGCTGTTTGCACAGCAAATAGCGAGAGCCCCGCGCTGTAGGTTCTTTCGGTCTCACAGCGATTTGCTGCGCTTCCGATAGGAAGCGCGAAGCTTCCACGACATCTCAGGGCGTCAGCTGTTTGCGCAGCAAATAGCGAGAGCCCCGCGCTGTAGGTTCTTTCGGTCTCACAGCGATTTGCTGCGCTTCCGACAGGAAGCGCGAAGCTTCCCCGACATTTCAGGGCGTCAGCTGTTTGCGCAGCAAATAGCGAGAGCCCCGCGCTATGGTTCTTTTCGCCTCACGGCGGGGCGGTCTGACCGGAAGACGCGCGGTCGCGCTTGCTTGGCGCCTGAGTTCAAACTTCGCCTCCTCCGCGGCGCCATCATCTTGTAGGCGATATTCTGGAACCACAATATCCAGTGGCTCGCCCGACAAAGCTGTCTCAGCAACTTCGCTACTCACACGCAGCTCACACGCAACCCCCTCAATTTTTTCATTAATCAAATAGATAGCTCAGATCGAAGGGCGCGTAGGTCTCCGTCATGCGCATGCCGGGCTGCTTATGGCCAAGCTGCGCCGCGACCTGCCAGGCCGGCGCCTGGAAGAGCGCCACGCCCTGCGCATCGCGCTGAAAGGAACCCGGCAAAAGCAGATCCAAGCGATCGATGCGCGGCGAAAGGCGGTTGTCGATGAGCTGAAACGCGACGCCGCAGGGACCCGATCAGAACATCAGTCGATGCGGCGGGAGGCTGAGCACAAGGCCGATGCAGAACGGCAAGCCAGAGCGGCGGAACGGTCTCGGTCCGAGGCGACGTTCGAGAAAGCGCAGAAGGCGGCGGAGCAGAGGCGGAAGTCTATGGGGCGTGACAAAGGGATGGATCTAAGCTACTAATCGTCGCTATATCTAGGCAGCCCCGGCCCGACGGCCGGGCCGCGCTCTACTCGCCCGCGTTGCGGGCTCACCGAGCCGCGCAAGACGCGTCTCGGCGCTGCGTGTGACGATCGCTGCAGCGGGAACGCATCGACGATTGGATCTCATCGTGCCGAAATCGACACTACAGCAATGAGAGTTTCGAACTAGTGCTGTCGACGTCTGGCTTAACTGGAAAGACACAAGAATGTTCAGCGTTGCTGAGGAAAAGCTTTCAGAGATCTTAGAAGCAAAGAAATACCAAGTGCCCTTTTTTCAAAGACCGTACATGTGGGGAAGATCACAGTGCGAGCAAATGGTCAGTGATCTAAGGGACGCGTGGAAAAGAGGTGGAGAAGGTGACGTTGGCTATTTTATGGGAAGCATAGTTCTTGTTTACAACGGCGAAAGTGAGCGACGGGATATAATTGATGGCCAGCAGAGGTTATTAACTTTACAGCTCTTGCTTAGCTCGCTGCAATCCGAAATAGAGAACAAAGACAAAGCTTCTCAACTAAAGAAATTCTATTTTTCTGACGAAAACACCTTCGTGAAGCGAAGCGCCGAGGTTATCGTGGCGCCACCAGAGAGGGTTTACCGCGAATACGTTGATATACTTAATAACATTCCTCCATCATCGAGTAATAATCCAAAATTTATCGAAAATAGAGATTATTTTGCTGAATTTGCTAGAGGTCTCAAGACCGAGGAGGTTGTTGACTTTGCGTCCTTCATCTTGAATAACGTCGCATTTGCAGTGCTTTCTGCAAATAGTAAAGATATGGCGCTACGGGTTTTTTCAGTTTTAAATAATAGAGGGTTAAGTCTTCATTCTGTTGACATTATAAAGGCTGAGTTGCTGCAAAAAATCGGCAAAAAATCAGATCAGGTGCGACTTTCCAAAGTATGGGAAGATATAGAAACGGAGATTGGGCGTCGAGGTTTCGAAGAGTTATTCTCCCATATTCGTATGTGTATAGTTCAGAGAAGAAGCGTGGAGACATTGCACCATGATATAGTTTCAAGTATCGCCGGTAAATCGTCCGCAGACGAATTTATTTCGAGAGATTTGGAAGATTATGCCGACGCTTGGGCTAAAATAAATGATGGGAACGACAGTGATTTGTTGCTTCTTAGAGAAGTGGGGAAACGTTCAAGGTTTTCCGATTGGACGCCAGTTGCTCTTTTTATTGAAAAAAACCGGGATCGCATTGCAAACAGTTCATTACTTATTACAAATCTAACTTTTTTGATTGCTGTGATGGCCGTCAACCGAGTTTCTCCTGGGCTTCGTGAAGGACGTTTCGGAAAGATTATCCAAGAATTGGAGGCGTCATTAAGTAGTAAGGGCACTCGACCAAAATCTGACAGCTTACTGATAAAGAGGGAAGAGTTCAAAGAACTTGAAAATAGAATTTCTACTGATTTTTATTTGAATAGAGGGCATAAGGCGCTTTTGATTTTGCTCGAAGCTATTACTGGAGATGGAAACCGTTCGGTTGAGACGGCGGATCTGACTATCGAGCATATACTACCTAGAGAGCCATCTGAAGTTTCGGGGGAGGATCCCGAGTGGGAAGAGCGCTTCGATCGATCGAGTTGGATTAAAAACGCAAACCGGTTGGGAAATCTTTGCCTAGTTACTGGAAGGTCCAATCGAAAAATGGCGCGGGCTGAATTTTCTAAGAAGAAAGAATACTTACGCGGAAAAGGAGGTTCCCAATGGAAATGGACACAGTATGTAATAGGTGTAAGCGATTGGACCGTCGATGTAATTATTGAAAGGGAGAACAAAATGATTTCTGAGATGAAAAGCAGAGTCAATTTTTATGATTAAAATTGTGAACAACATATTGTTGATAACTTAATTTTATTTGAGCTGTTACGTTTTGAAAAGTTGGAATTTGTGAAATCATGCCCCTATGGAGACATGACGTCATGCAAACAATTACTTTGATTTCACAGAAGGGCCGCGCCGGGAAATCGACCCAGAGCATTCATCTCGCTGGCGTCGCGACGGCGCGGGGCGCGGGGCGCGGGCGTTGTCATCGCCGACGCCGACCCGCAGCAATCCATCGCCGCCTGGTATCAGGGGCGCAAGGCCGGGCGGCCGATGCCTTATGTCACGCCGGCCCTCGCCTCGCAGATTGCCGAGGTGCAGGAGCGCGCTGCGGCGAATTGCGCAGACTATCTGTTCGTCGACACATCGCCCAATTCAACTGAGGAGAGCCTCGCAATCGCCGATCGCGCGGACCCTTTTATGCAGTGCTTTGTCGTCGAATTTCCGCTCAACCAGCGAGGCTGAAATAAACTGCTCTCCGGACACCGACTTGTTCCAACGGGTCAGCATATCGGGTTACGCCCCCTTTTTTTTTCGATTGCGCCTTAAATCACGCAACCGGGCTTGGCGCCGCGAGTGCAATCGCTGAAGCTACAAGTCTATTTGCAGATGAGGCCGGCCGTCACTGGTGTGTTCGACTGAATGACCTTTGGGTCCGACGACGCCGCGAATGCGTTTTCGGAAGTTGGAGTAATGTTCCGAGGCAACCACATCGACTGCCTCATCCAGCTCCAACTGAAGACGGAACCAACCTGGCTGGAAACGCGTCAGCGAGGTGATTCGCGCCGAAAACGCATGGCCGAGATAGCGGCCCGTGACCCGCGCGCCAACCTCCCAGACCCGCGGCGGTTTATTCCTGATTGCAGCAAGCATCGAGTTCCAGTCCCGAAAACCGAGTTGGTGAGCAATCAGTTCCAGCGACTGCCCATGCCCGATGGGCGCGCCTTCGTCACCCATTTTTTCGCGCAGACGTTTGGCCTGCGCTTTGGCTTCACTTACAGAGGGCAAATGGTTGCTCATGACGCCTCTCCTGCACGGACTGTAGATGCGTGAAAGAGGCCCCAGCGGAGTCGCGTTTCGCCTGCGCGCCGCGACAGCACCAATATGCTCAGGCCAAGGAGCAGGATTTCAGCCGCTGGTCCCGCATACCACACGCCGAGCTCCCCAAAGCGAAGAGGCAGTAGAAACGTGAGTGGGATCGCGAAGGCATAGGGCTTCGTCAGGCTCAGGATGGCGGCGAGGGTCGCTGAGCCGATGGCTTGAAAATAAGCGGCGAGCATCATCAACGGCCCCATGATGAAGAAGACGCTCGTCATGATCGGCAGAATGCGGCCCACTTCCGAGATGACCTTAGCGTCAGTCACGAATGCGCCGGCGATTTCCCTCGGCAGGCTTGTGACGAAGATCTGCACACTCAGGCAATAGGCAAAGGCAATGCCTAGCGCGATCTGCAGGCTTGAGTCCGAACGGCTCCAAAGCGACGCGCCATAGTTGTTTCCCGTGATCGTTTGCATCGCCATGGACAGCCCCAAGAGCGGCAGGTAGGCGAAAGTAATGACGCGGGATATGACGCCATAGGCCGAGACGGTCTCGGCATAATGCGGACTTTCGACCCATTGCAGCGTGGTAATGATCGCGGCCGATCCAAGTGCAAGGCCAATGAAGCTCAGGCTCTGAGGTGCGCCAAGCGCCAAGGTGCGCCCCCAATGTCCGAGCGGCGAGTGACGCAGAAGATCGGTGGGCCGCAGGGATGTGTTCCCAAAGAACCGGAACGCGATAATGATCCCGAAGGCGAGCGCCTGGGCCGCTGCGGTCCCATAGGCCGATCCCGCGACGCCCAGCTCCATGATCGCGATCAGGACATAGTTGAAACCGATGTTGGCCAGCGAGACTAGCAAGCTCATGGCGGCCATGAATCCGACCCTGCCTTCGTTGCGTAGAGCGTCTGAATTGACGGAGAGCACAAACAGCAGCGGCGAGAAAAACACACTGATCCTGAGGTAGGTCAGCCCCATCTCGGCGAGAGCCTCAGCCCCGCCAGCGGCGAGCACAGCCGCGGACTTCCCCGCGAAAATAAACAAAACGATCAGCGCGCCGCCGAGGCAGAATGCCAACCCATGCGCGCCTGCGAAAACAGCGCTGGCGCCGTGGTGGTCAGCGGCGCCGAGTTTTCTGGCCAGCGAACTCGACATGCCGGTGGAGACCAGTGTTGAGAGCGCAACGATCAGCATGTAAACCGGAAACATCAACGTAACCGCAGCCAGCGCGTCTGGGCCGACAAAGATACCCAGAAATAGCGCATCGGCCACGGACAACAGGCCGTTCATGCCCATTACAAATATGATCGGCAGCGCCGTCTTCACATAGATGGCGTCAAGCGGCCCATCAGTGAACCTGTTGGCGGGAGTGCTGGACATATCCCCTATCCCTCGATCCAAATCGCGCGAGGTGAGATGGGACCCGCATTGCCATCCGCGCGATATGCGGAAGAAGGTAGATAGAGAAATATCGTCGTAGAACTTCACCAAGACAGATGTCAGCGGGTGGCAGGCGTCCACAGCCTGACATCGGGCTATTTTGAATTTTCCCCGCCGTCAAGCAGTCTCTCCGGTCAGAGCAGATATTGGTCTCAGTTCAGAGAAGCAACGGAATGGGCTCAAAGCGGGCGTTCGCACGCGCAACGCGAACTTCGGCTATGGGTCGCCTGCGGCTATATAACCGCCTTTGATCGATGTATGGAATCGGCCGAGGTCCCGCCATTTTCTCATCGTCGCAAGGCGCGGGTCAGGAAGCCACACCGAGATCGCGGGGCATGTCTTTAAGTTATTTGAGATCCGCAAGCGCGCCGTTTGGTCTCGGTCGATACATCTACGCCGATTGTCGGCGCGCCAAGGCTCGGCCAAGATGTCCGCCACGCCGCATTCGCGCCGCCATGCCTTCCTTGGTTCTTCGAGAGATGATGCGGCGCTCGAACTGGGCCACGGCCGCCATCATGGTGGCGACACGCTCACCGGCCTCCGTCGCCGTATCGATGCCAAGGGTAACGATCTGAAACTTGACGCCGCGTGCGTTTAGGTCAGCGACGCAGGTCGGTATATCGACAGGCGAGCGGAAGGCGCGGTCGAGATCCCAGACGATAAGCGAACCACCTTCGCCGAGCTTGGCGACGACCGAATCGAAAACGGGCCGCTTCTTCGCAACGGCGGAGAGCCTTTCGACGTGAAGCTCATCGCAGAGCGCCGCGAGACCATCCTCCTGCCGCGCCGTGTCCTGCTCTTCCGTCGATACTCTGAGATAGCCGATTTTCACCGAATCATTATGCCACACCCTTTCGCCTCACACGAAATTGTTGTTTTTCAATGCGTTAGAGACACTCGAAGGAGTGAGGCAAAAGGTTTTCCATGTTGGTCGAGCTGGTCGTTGTTGAAGCTCACCGTTGCGGTAGCTTTGACAGCAGATCTTGCGCCTTGGCGGCGAGTGTCTGATACCCGATTTGTTCAGCTGATCGCATGGCCTCCGTCGCCAGATTACGTGATGCGTCATTTTCTTTCCGAGCCCGCAAAACATCAGCGTACAACACCATGGCGTCGAGTTTTGAGAGGCCGAGGCCATTGCGTCGCGCTAGAGCTGCCGCATCGGCCGCCGCACGTCCTGCCGTTTCAGTTTCGCCCTCTCTTACAAGATACCATGCTCGACAAATCTCAGCCTTTGCCCAAAGCCGATCGACGCCCATCCGACGCGCATAAGCGCCGGCGCGCTCAATTGCTCGAATCGCCGGCGCAGTATCGTGGTTATGCGGCTGGCCGTGCGACAACGGATCGCCAGCAAGGGGGTAGCCGATGATGCGAGGAAGCGACGCGCGGGCCAGGAGCGCTTCGTAATATACATCTCGCTGCTCAGCATGCGCTGCGGCGTCGATCGCCAAGTCAACTGTGCGCGCCGCGCCCTTATGATCTCCGACGCGATCCAGAGCATCTGCGAGTTGTCGATTAAAAATACTCACTGGCCGGAGACGCCCACGCTTCGTGAACTCCTCCAGAACATTCCGGTAAGCCCCAATTGCGGCCTCGACGCTACCAGATAAGTAGTTGCATAGCGCTAAATACCCCTCAGCGTACAATTTGACGATGCTCGGAGTTGCTGCGTCGACATTTTCCGAACCGGCAATCAGTCGTTCTAAAATTTCCCGAGCACGATCGATGCCGCCCCTCTCAATGAAGGTGACGGCGATATTCAACTCGATGCGTCGCTCGGCGGCATGGGTCGCGTAGACGTCGAAATTCGGCGAACTCGCATTGTGCCTCATAAAGTGCAGCGCCTGGTCAAACAGCGGCAAAGCGTCATACAATTTGCCCTGAACCAGGGATGTGAGCCCGCGTTCATTGTAGAGCCAGGCAATTTCGTCGCGGTAGTAGGGCTGCCGAATTCTTAGGTCCGGAAGCGCCGACTTCTGTGGTTGGGAAATGCCTTCATCTGGCGCGTTTTCGCCATGCCAATTGGCTTTGGCATACGCCATTCTGTCGTCTGGGTCGGTAGAGCGATAGGCCATCGGGGCTGGCTTGCGGTTAACGATCCTCTCCGCTGCTTTGCCAGACAACACAGCCCGATAGCGATCGCGATGATAAGCAAGGCCCGCCGCCGCGTTTAAAAGCGTGCGCAACCAACCGCGATAGGTTTCAAAAGGCGGCTGCTCACCGACTTCTAATGGAAAGTCTTCAAGACGCGAGATCGCTCCCAGCGAAAAAGCGCCACGAACGAGAGAGTAGCTGGCGCGTAATCTTTGTGGAAGAGCATGAATTCGCCCAAAGTGGCCAGGCAGTTCCCAATAAGGGTCATATTCTGGATCACCAGCTTCATGCGGAGGGCTTGGCTGGAAAATACGACGCAGCCCTCCTTTCGCCGCGAATTCGTTCAGTTTCTCCCACTTATCCTCTGCCTTCGGTGCGTATTGAAACCTATCGGCTGTGCGTTCGGTGTTTTGATAGGTCAGCCAGAGCGTCTCACGGGTTCGCTTCACTAAGTTTTCGACAATCCCTTTGACCAATCGAAAATGATTTGGGGTCGGCGTTGGAAGATCTCGAGGTTGATCGCAAAAAACAGATACTTGATAGTGATTGCTTTCTCCTAAGTCAGGCAGGCTGAGATCCATCTTGCGTGCGTAATACTCACGAAGGCGCTCGTTTAACGCATAGCGATAGTGGATTGCTTTCTCGGAGAGAGAATCGATCAAATCGGACCCGCCTCCCCCGCTAATTCGGATGATCAATCCGCGCTCGGCGAGCTTTGTCAGAGCCTCATGGATGACATAAAGGCAGTCCCGACGCCTGTTCCATCGTGCAGTTTCGCCTATGCCCTGCGACGAGCGTGGATCCAAACATTTCGTGGCGATCTCAAAAATATCGGGGCAGCCATATAGAACCCAAAGCTCGGTCGGGACCGAGAACAGCGCCATATGCCTCAGAACCGTCTCATGCAGCCTGTTCTGCTGCGCTGGCGTGCGAGCACTCAGGGATGGATCGCCGTTGGGGTGGGCAATGGCGGTCGCCTCCTTGAACATGCGCTCAATCTCGGCGAACAGACTAAGAAACTTCTGTGAAGTGGCTGCGCGATCTAGACGTGTTAAATGTCTATTGATCTCGCGAAGGGTGAGTACGAAATTGTCCAGATCGGCTTGCTTTATTTCATCTGGAAACGTATCTGCTGCAGGGGCCTCTTTAATCTCTTTTTTACGCGCAAGCAGCCAAGCGGTTGCGTAGATCCCCGCCTCCTCCTGGAGCCTCTGAGGTGAAAAAGACTTATCCCTGTCTTGTAAAAAATCCTCAGCAGATGCTCGAATTTTTGGAAACCACTTGTCAAAATCCGTCCAGAATTTGGCGCGCTTTTTTTTCCCCTTAGATCCCCACGCTTTTGGAAATAACTTCGCATTGTACAGCTCCGACAACGCGGTCTGTGTCCACACATGCAGCGCCACATCTGTACAGAGCTGTCGGCGGAGATATCGGTGCTCATCTGTTGATTCATGATGGGCCCATGGCCCTTCCACCTTGGCCCAGCGAGACATCAGCTGAGCGATGGGCATGAGCTCCGGCTCCGGGGTCGGTGTCAGACGGCTACGCTCACTTGGAGAGAAGGGCGCAAATTGCGGCCAAAGCGCAAGATGGCGTCCCGTTCGGCTTTTCCGGGAAACGGATTGTTCAGGGAGCGGGCCGTCGGGGCCGCGCCAAATGTTGCCGTCTCGCTTGTGAACCTCGTGGCTCAAATAGCAGATCGGCGTATCCGGTCGGCCGGCGATAAGGATGATATCTATCGGAGGATCGCCGATTTCCGGGTGATCCTCGCCTTTCTCTGGGGCGGTAATCATCCGAAAAAAGGCCCGATGCATCGGGTTCAGCCCATCTCCTGTGCGATCACAAATCCGATCTAAACCGGTCAGGGCGATCAATACTCTGTCGCCGCCAGCCGCATGCTGATTGAACTTCATTAACAGCTCGCGCAGCGTATCGAGCCGATGCGGCGGCACGGACTCTACGTCCAAATTTTCCGCAGTCGCCGTATTTGGATGGAGAGCGAGTCGCGGTACATCGATACGTGAGTCGATATAGAGTGCTTGTGTATGTCGGTTGTTGTAGTTCGCATGTTCTTCCTTTGGCGCTCTTTCGTCAGGTTCTGTCTTTTGAATTTCATCAGCGAGCGATGGCGCAGCCGCACGCTCGCCACCATCTTGCGAAAGATCTGGTCTTTTCCGGGCATTTTCTTCACTGTCTTTAAGGTCTTGAAGCGCTCCGGAGACGTCGTCTACGTCGGGCTCCTGCAACGCAATGCGCGCCAGTTGCCCCGCCAAAAAACGGCTCAATGCCAGAATAACTGAAGAAAACTCAGTCGAGAACGCGAGATGCGCCATGAAAACGCCGGCATAAACTTGCTCCGACGGTCCGCCTTTTGCTTTTCTCCGGCCTGTTGCGTCGCTATTTTGGATTGGTGGGAAAATGCTTGCATGAACTTCCCTGCGTTGCAGGAGGCTCGCGACCGCTCCTTTCCCGCCGCCACGCGGCGCAGTAGCCCGTAGAATCCGCACACCCTTACTATCGCTGGAGGCGCTGGCCCGCTTTTGCCGTCTCGCCTCGGCTGCAGCGCCGAGTTCCCGCAACGATCGGATCGGCGCGAATTGAAGCTCGGGCGCTTCCCAATCCACTTTTCCAGTAGCGCCGATTTTGTTTTGCCCAAGGGGGTTGGGGTTCCATGTCCAACGATAGTCGGTGCGATGCCGTAGAAATAGATATTCGATCTGAACAGCGCCGCGGGCGATCCGATTGTCGCCAACAATAGCGCGAGGAGCCGGACGAAATCGGGCTTTGCGCGCCTTTGGGCGCACTTGCCAATTGCGCCACCACGCCATCCGCTCTTCATCAATTTTCCGAAGCTCGGCGGCAAGGGCGGCTGACTGGAGCGCAGACAGAAGAGGCGCGGCGGCGGCTTCACGCTCAGCAATGGGCAGCGACGGCGTCATTGTGTCCAGGAGCTCGGCGTCAATCTCGCGATCCCTTGCGTATTGCTGCAAGAAACTGAAGGCCTGCTCTGAACTATCGGGCGAAGTTCCTTCTTCTTCGTGTTTCCGCAATTGTTTTACTGCAAGCTGCGCCAGTTGATAGCGCATATCGCCATAATAAATCGTGTAAACACCACTCCGCAAAAAACGATCAATCGAAAAAAAAGACGCTTTTGCTTGAATACTTTTCTCAATTTCTCGATTTATTTTTCTCTTTTCAGCCTCGTCTTTTTTTGTGGAACTGAGCGTCCATAATTTTGACAAACCTTCATTATCGATATCAGGCGTCGGCTGACGCATCAAAGCGAAGGCATGCCGGCCCGACTGCTGATCTTGATGCGCGTCTGTCAGAAATTGTTCTAATGGGCGCAGTATTTCGTCTTCAGTCATCCCCACGCCGATAAACAAAACCGAGTTTCCGCCAAACAGAGTCCGCATTGCTTCATCAAAACTACGCCGGGCTTCAGCATCTTTCAGATAAAATTTTGTATAATCTTTTCGGCTTATAACTATACTTTCTACGGCGTCTAGTCGGCCATGTAAGTGTGCTATCGTTGAACCTTTGCGTTTTCCTTGCAGTGCAAAAGAAAAGAGATCGCTGGGCTCATTCATTTCAAGATGCAAAGACGACAAACTGTCCGACGCGCCATTTGCCGCATGAACGCACCGGTTTGCTGGCTTTGGAGCTTGCACCCCGCCTACAAAATCTTCGAAAGACCGAGCTGCATGCAGGCCTCTAAGGCCGGTCGCGTTGAAAGCGTCTTTCTCCTGCTCCAGATCGTAGTTCAGTGTAAGGATCCGCGTTAGTCGCAGATGCTTCCGAATTGCGACGATGGGATCGCTGTCTGACAGGACGTCGACATCGCCCGCAGACAATGACTTCAGCCTTGAAATGAACGCAAGGCGTACATACGCGCGCAGCCCTTGGCGGGATTGCTTTACCTCTGAACGAGAACTGCTTATGCGGTCTAAGAGGCTGTCAGCGACGTCAACCAAGATGGATGCCTCGCCAGACGAGATCTTGAAACCCGTTGGCTCTATGCTGCTAACGGTGCACAAAACTTCCCATAACTCGCCAATGCCTGGATCGGTTTCCGCGCAATGGGCGATTACGCGGGCTCCTTCTTGAAATCCATTCGTTTTCAGGCCGTTGTCATCCGCACTCCACTGGTCCAGCTGTTGATCAATTGACGTATTTTTTGGGTCTTGCGATTGGGGGTTTAGGATCGCCAATCCCACGCACTGAACACTGAGATTTAAATAGAGCTCGATGAGCTCGTTCCACCTAGGCAGATTTCGAGCGCTAGAAATACCTGAGCCAGTAACTCCAATAACCTGAGAAATATTCAGCGCTCTATATAGAGAAATTCGACCGTGATCTTCAATTGATTTGGCCGTCAGCTCGTAGGGGATATGCGGTGTTTTATGTGTCCACATGTTCGATGTGCTCCCCTGTCAGTTTTTTGATATTTTTACTGGCGATATAAGCGTCAACATTTGTCGGTTAAATGGTCAAGTCGTTTCATGGTTTGATCCCACAGATATCGATCTTGTCGGTGAAAACTGTTGCGGCGACCGCATCGACATTGCGTTCGGCAGAGCCGCTTTGCGATCCCGGCCGCCATTATCGCTTCACGCGACGGTCGTCGCACGTGATCTAGATGCTGGATAATTGCGTCTGCTGGCCCGAATGCGATCCGCGCCAAGCGACGGCACGTACACGCGTTCGCTCTGATTGCTCGACAATTGGGATGCGGCTCCGGCCGCCTCCTGTGAACTGCGCGGGCTTACTCGACGCCTTCGATGGGGCGGCCAGACCAGCCGGCGCCTAATCGCGTAGCAACGGAGTGGTCCCTCCCCACTTTTCGCGTTAGGTTTTTCAAGCGACGGCGAACAGCCGTCCTACAAGGCGGTTCCGCCCAGTGATTTTAGTGTAGGAGCAGCCATTGGATGCGCCCTTCTTCGAGCTGATACCGGCCAGCCTTCTCGACGTCTCGGGCAAGGCTTATTACTCGCGCGCCTTTGACCGTCCGTCATCGGTCTACCTTCTCGGCGCAAATCCGGGCGGCGATCCAAGCGAAGAGCGGGAGACCGTTCGCGAACATACAGCGAAGTTTCTCCAATCCACCGAGCCGAGAAATGAGCATCTCGACGATGCTTGGAAGCCGAGCGGTCCGACGCCGCTACAGCGCCGGATGCGCCATCTTGGCGAGCGCTGCGATCTCGATCTGCGCGCCGTGCCGACTTCTAATCTCGTTTTCCAGCGGACGCGGAAGCTGGCCGATCTCGGCGGCTTGCGCCCGGCGGCCGATCCGTGCTGGCCCTTCCACCAAGCCGTCATCGCCCAACTTGGCGTTCGCGTCGTGATCTGCCTTGGCGGGGAAGTCGGCGAGTATGTCGCGCGCCGCATGGGCGCTGATCGCGTCGTCGATGAATTCACCGAGACGCACGCGCGGCGGTCGTGGCGCTCATGGGCGCGGGCGAATGGCGACGGCGCTTTCGTGATCTCGCTGACGCATCCGGGACGAGCGGACTGGACCGCGCCGGAGTCCGACCCGTCGCCGATGGTCGCGCGCATTTTGAAGTCAAACAGAGACAGAACATGAATCGGTTAGAAATCGTTCCCTACGCCGCTCTTAATTCGCGCCAGAAAGAAAATTACAACTATCACAAGGTCGCCGCACGCCTCGCCGACTATGGCTTCAACTGCATGCGGCTTACTGATGACTGGCAGGGCGCCGACTTCATCGCGTGCCATATCGACGGCGAAACCTTCCTGAAGGTCCAGCTGAAGGGGCGGTTGACGATCGACCGTAAATATCGAGGGAAGGAGATCCACATCGCCTTCATGATGGGCGACAAGAGCTTCCTTTACCCGCATGATGTGTTTGTCGACCATATCGAGGCCAACGGTCTTATCGGTGACGACAGCGTGTCGTGGCGTCAGAAAGGGTGGTGGAGCTGGCCGTCACCGCCCGCTTGGGCGATGCGGTTCTTAGAGCCTTTCGCAATCTAATGCGCGGCGAGCTTGGCTACAGCTAGCTTGAGTTGCTCAAGAATTGACGGATCGGAAACTTTCTGGGTTGCCTCGTCAAACACCTCATAGAATTTTGGAACAGAAACCGCGTCTCGCAGGTCGACGCCGAAAAACTTGGCCGATCCTTTGGCTGCGCTGAGCACGCTTGCCGCGCCCCCTGCTCCTGGCGATGTTGAGAGAAACACCGCAGGTTTATTTTGGAAAACCTTCTGCTCGATACGGCTCGCCCAGTCGAATAAGTTCTTATACGCAGCGGTATAGGATCCATTATGCTCGGCGAACGACACGACAAGCCCATCAGCCGACTGTATTTTTCTTAGAAACTCTGCGGCTGCGTGCGGTTGACCAAGTTCAGCTTCTTTGTCTTGGCTGTATAGCGGCAGTTCAAAATCATTTAAATCTATGAGATCAACCTGTGCGCCATCGATCAGAGATGCTGCAAACGCCGCCATTTTTTTATTAATGGAGTTGCGACTGCTACTGGCGCCAAATGCCAAAATTTTCATAACCCACTCTCCCTTTGTATTTAGTTGCGGATAACCGCAACCGTTACTCGATTGATCCGAATTTTCCGGCTGCTGCAGCAGAGATTGTCGCCTCGAGTTCTTCAGACGTGCTCATGACGAATGGACCCTTTTGCACAAATGGCTCGCGAACAGGTTGTCCGCTCAAAATGACGGCCTGACTTCGCGCAGCGGCGCTCAGGCTGATCTCTCGGGCGCCATGCGCTGCGACCGCTTCTCTCTTGCGAACGAAGCTCTTGCGGCCATCGATCAAAATCTCAATTGCGCCGCTCACCGCATGGATCCAAGCGGCGGCGCCATCTTCGGGCCGATGCTCAAAATGGCCGCCGGCTTCAAGCGACACATCAAGTATCGTCATCGGCAAGGCGGGCGACGCGGCGCCGCGGACGCCATGGCTCCGCCCCATCATCAGACGCGCCCGGCAGCCCTCCTCCACGATCACGGGCATCCGCTCGGCTGGAACATGAAGCGAAGCGGGCGCGTCTTGCTTTAGGCGCGCAGGCAGATTGACGAAGACTTGAAGTGCGTGCGTTGCCGACCCTGGGGTCGGCGCTTCGTCATGCACAGCGCCGCGCGCCGCCTTGAGCCAGAAGAGATCCCCAGGCGCCAGCTCGATGTCATTGCCGAGGGAATCCCGGTTTCGAAACGTCCCGCGACTGTCTTCGAACAGCAGGCTGACCGCCGAGATGCCGGCATGGGCGTGCGCGCCGAACGTCGGCTCCGTCATGGTGAAATGGTCGACCATGACCAACGGGTCCATCAGCCCCTCAAACTGGTTGTGCCGGAAGCTGAGCGCGTTGAACCCTGCGCCGATGGTTTGGGGCTCGCCGTCTTGCTGGCTGAACACTGCGCCGCATGTTTGGGCGGTTGAAAGATGATGTTGCCCGGTCATTTGTCCCTCCGTTGCTTGAAGCAGAACATAACTTCGGGACGACGACAGGAAAATCCGCTAGATTAGGGACGCATCGTTCCATTAATGGAACGATCGCCAGAGCGGGGAGCAGGCGATGGATCTGAACCAAGCGTACTACTTCGTCCATGTCGTTGAAAAAAAGGGATTTACGGCGGCGTCTAAGGCGTTGGGCATTCCCAAATCGCGGCTCAGCCGACAGGTGCAAAGCCTCGAGCAGGCGTTGGAAACGCGGCTGATGCATCGAAATTCCCGGCATCTCACACTGACCGAGGATGGCGCATCCTACTACCGGCATGCAAAAGCGGCGTTGGAGTGTATGGCGGCGGCGGAGGCGGCGGTTCGGCGAAACTCTGACATCCTAACCGGCGTCGCGACCCTTTCCTGCTCCATCGGGGTGGCGCAGTCGGCGCTCAGTCAGCTTTTGCCCCAGTTCATGATCGAAAATCCCCGCGTTGTCGTCAGGCTCCAAGTCTCCAATGACTTTGTCGACATGCTCCAAGAAGGGGTGGACCTGGCGGTCAGAGGCCACTCCAGGCTGCTCCCGGATTCGGACTATATCCAGCGACGGTTGGCGACGGTTCCATGGCGCCTCTTCGCCAGCCCTGACTACGCCGCGCGGATGGGAGAAATCGTCACCCCGACCGATCTGGATGGGCATCCCGGGTTGGCCCTGGGATGGCGACCGGGGGGTGATGTGTGGTCGCTTCAAAACACCGCCGGAACGGCGGCGTCGATCCCCTATGCGGCGCGACTGCGCTGCGATGATATGACCACATTGAAGGCGGCGGCGGCGGCGGGATTAGGGATTGTCGCATTGCCGGCCTATGTCTGCCGCGAAGAGATAGAGCGCAAAACCCTCACGACGCTACTGCCGGACTGGACAGCGGGCTCACCTGAACTGAGTTTGCTCATGCCGTCCCGCCTCGGCGCGCCCCCGCAGGTCGAAGCGCTTGCGGCGTTTCTGCGCCAGAAATTTCCGGCCGCTGTCGAAAGCTAAGAGGAGCCGGCGGCATCGCAGTTGTGGTAGGCCCGGAGGGACTCGAACCCCCAACCAAACCGTTATGAGCGGTCTGCTCTAACCAATTGAGCTACAGGCCCAGCTGCGTCCTCCTATTTCGTCCCTCCGCGCGAGCAAAGCAAGAGGGCCGACGCGTCGCATTGCGCGCATGACTGCGGGAAACGCCATTGCGACCTTGGCGGGCGGGCCCTGCGCCTGCTATGCGGCGGATATGAGCGAAGACACACCAAAATCAGCGACGCGCCCGCACGGGGCGAACGGGCTGACCTATGCGGACGCCGGCGTATCGATCGAAGCCGGCGCGGATCTTGTCGAGCGGGTAAAACCTGCGGCGAAACGCACGGCGCGCCCCGGCGTTGTCGGCGGGCTGGGCGGCTTTGGCGGCCTGTTCGATCTGAAGGCGGCCGGCTGGACCGATCCGCTGCTGGTCGCTGCGACAGACGGGGTTGGCACCAAGCTGCGGATCGCAATCGAGACCGACCGGCTGGATGGGGTCGGGGTCGATCTGGTTGCGATGTGCGTCAACGACCTGCTCTGCCAAGGCGCTGAGCCGCTGTTCTTCCTGGATTATTACGCGACAGGCGCGCTTGACCCCGCCGCGGCGGCGCGCGTTGTCGAAGGCGTCGCCGCCGGCTGCATTGACGCGGGCTGCGCGTTGCTGGGCGGTGAGACGGCCGAAATGCCCGGTATGTATTCAAAGGGCGATTTTGACTTGGCCGGCTTCGCCGTCGGCGCAGTTGAGCGGACCGGGCTGCTGCCGCGAGACATCAGCGTCGGCGATGTCATCTTGGGGCTGCCCAGCGCCGGCGCCCACTCAAACGGCTATTCGCTGATTCGGCGCATCATCGCCGAGAGCGGGCTGAATTTTGACCAACCCGCTCCGTTCGCGCCGGAGGAAACATTGGGCGCCGCCACGCTGACGCCTACGCGGATTTACGTCCGCGCCGGGCGCGCTGCGCTGGCGGCGGCGGGCGATGGGGTGCGCGGCTTCGCCCACATCACCGGCGGCGGGCTGACCGAGAACCTGCCGCGCCTGTGGGACGATGCGCCGACCCTCGCCGCGGAAATCAATTTGGAGAGCTGGACGCCCCAGCCGCTGTTCCAATGGCTGGCGGAGACCGGCGGCGTCGATGAGACTGAGATGTTGCGGGCTTTTAACTGCGGCGTTGGGCTCGCGATTGTCTGCCGCCCCGATTCGATCAACACCGTACGCGATGCGCTGGTTGAGGCGGGCGAAGCGCCGCTGGAGATCGGCCGGATGATTGAACGGCGCGAGGGCGATCGGCCCGTGCTCTATCGCGGAGCGCTGTTTTCGTGACCGGGTTGGGCTACAGCGCCGCGCGGCGGGCGCGGATCGGCATTCTGATTTCCGGGCGCGGTTCGAACATGACTGCGTTACTGGACGCATGCGAACATCCGAACTATCCGGCGACCCCCGCGTTGGTGCTGTCCAATGTGGCGGACGCCGCAGGGCTGACCTCGGCCGCAGCGCGCGGCGCGCCCACAGCCATCGTGCCTCATCGCGATTTTGGCAAAGACAAAGCCGCCTTCGAAGCCGCGATGCAGGCGCAGCTGGAGGCGCACGACGTGGAGCTCGTGTGCCTGGCCGGCTTCATGCGGGTTTTGACAGCGGCGTTTGTCGAACGCTGGAGCGGGCGGATGCTCAATATCCATCCATCCTTGCTGCCATTGTTCAAAGGGCTCGACACCCACGCGCGCGCGCTGGCGGCGGGGGTGAAGATCCATGGCGCGTCAGTCCATCTGGTAACGCCGGAATTGGATGACGGCCCAATCCTGGCCCAAGGCGCCATTCCGGTGACGCCCGCCGACACGCCGGACAGCCTCGCCGCGCGCCTTCTGCCGGTGGAGCATCGGCTCTATCCTGCAGCGCTCGCCGCCTATTTAGGCGGCGTCGAAACAACGGCGGCGACGCCGGCGGACGTTCTCTTTTCGCCACCGCTTTGACCGGCGCGGCCGACGAGCCGCTTCCTGCTCGGGCAAGCCCCGAAAACGGACTGACGACGCCTGCTGAATGGGTTTCGCCCCTAAGCCTGCAACAGCCCCTTCATATCCCGCATCGCTTGCGCAATTGCGTCGGCGAACTCTTTCGAGCCGGTCTCCGGATGCGAACGCCAGCTGGAGATGTTGCAGGTGACATTGTCGTCCCGGATCACATAGCCAATGCCGTAGCCCTGCCAGCATACCGGGCCGAAACCATTGACCCGCAGCGCTTTCATCGGCAGCTGCGCGGTCGAAAGCTCCCACCCGCGGGTCCAGATCTCCTGGTCAAACAGCTCCAGCCCCGCCGTCACGCCCTTCTCCGCCGCCATCAGCTTCATGCCGAGCAGATGCCGGTCAACGCCCTGCGCCTGCGCCGACAGCTTGCCCCGCTCCCCATGCGCGGCGAATGCGGCGCGCAGCAGCTCCACCTTTTTCTCCGCCGGCGCGGCCGCATCATCCATCAGCGCCGTAAAATCACGCGAGGCGACCGAAACCGACCGGATCGTCTCAGTGCGGCCAATACGGAAAGCGCGGGTCTGGCCCGACTCATACGTCTTCGGCGTCCGCCCATGTTTGCGCCAATAGGCCAGCTGATAGGCCATCTGCACGAAGCTGTCCGGCCCTGTGCCAAGGGTTTTGATCAGCTCCTTGCCGAACTCCTCAAACACCAACACCTCGATGTCGAGATCCTCAGTCTTCGCCTCAAAATGCGCGATCGCCGATTTGATCGCGGCGCGGCTATCCTGGGTGAGCGCAAAGCCATGCTCCTTCGGCTCGGCCGTATCGGCGCTGCGCGCCTTCTCCGCCGGCTCCTCCCGCATTGTGCGCCACGCCGCTGCGTCACAACCATAGTCAAAGGCGGTGACGAACTGCATGCCGTCCGCCGGCGAATGCTCGCCATGCTGGGAAATGCGGCCGTCCGGATGGACGACATAGGAGAAAACCTTATCCATCCAGCGCGTGCCGACCTGGCCCATCAGCGCCGAGCGCGCGATGTCATTGAAGCTGGCGACCGGCTGCTCATCGAAGAACATGCCGAACATCGCCGTCTCAATCATTTCCAGCGTTGCGGCGTTGACCGGGTCCGCCAGCAGGCGCTGCCGCTCCAACGCCCAGACCGGGCGCCGCTCGGTGGTCAGCACGGCGACCGGCTCCTGCGCGGCCGACGCGTCCGTCCAATCGATGATGCGCTGGAACGCGACGCGCAGATCTTCAACCGTCGCCTTGCGGCCATCCGGCCCCAGCGCCTCAATCGCGAAATACCGCCCTTTGCGCATCGCGAAAATATGCCGGGCCTGATCATGAGCGTGGACAGCGATCTCGTCCTTCTCCAACCCCGGATTCCGCGCCGCGCCAAAAATTCGGCGGTATAGCGACATGTCAATTGGCGCTTTGTTGCGGCCGACCGTTTCCGGCGGGAGGGTTTCGGCCCAAAGCTGGTGAACAAAATCCACGGTCCGCGCGGCGACTTCGGCCGCCCGCGTCGCCGGATCATCGGCCGCGGAGCCCGCATCGACCGAGATCCCGAAATTGCTGTTGATCAGCACCGGCTCCGGATAGGCGAGGTAGGCGACGTCATCCCACCAATCCGCAAGCCAATTGTCCTTCTCCGCAGCTTTGTCGACCAGCGCGGCATGCAGCTTCCGGCCCAAACCATCCGGCGCGGCGAAAGCGGCGACGGCGGCTTTCACGGCGTCAAACTCCGCCGCAGGGACCAGCGGCTCCACACTGTCGAGGTAGCGCTGCATCGTTGTATCGAAGTCCGGCACCGGCAGCGGCGGTAATTCTGCGTAGGTTGAATAGGTGCCTTGCGGCGTCGACTTAGCGTCTGCAACACTCATATGCGCGCTCCCCAATGTACGATTCGCATCCGATTCGATACCAGATTTTGCGGATTTGGTCGAGGAAGACGCAAATTCCGCGAGCCGCTTGATCTCTTTACAGATTTCTTCGAAAAAACGCGCCGCCCTTTTGCTGCGGCGCCGCGCGCGCAATGCGCCATGGGGCAACATACCCCCCATGAACAGACGCGCCTCCACGCCGGCGCCGCGCAGCCGCTCAACCCATGCAGGCCCATCATCGCGCAGCGGATCGATTGAGACAGAATAAACCGAGGTAGGCGGCAGCCCTTCCAACGACGCAGCGGCAAACGGCGCAAAACGCCAATCCTCCCGCATTAAGCCGCGATAATCCGGCCGCCCGGCGCGCATCGCCCAACAGGCGTGCAGCTCCACCACGCTCAACATCGGCGCATCGGCATGTTCGCGATAGGCGGGCAAGCCCAGCGACTCGCCGCCAAGACCAGGATAAATCAGAACCGTTGCGGCCGGCGCCCAATCCGTTCCCCGCGCCTCCAATGCAAGAGCGGTGGTAATCGTCCCGCCGACACTGTCGCCCAGCGCAACATACGGCCCGCGCGCGGCGAGCCAACGCGCCGCGGCCGCCGCATCCTCATGCGCCGCAGGATGCGTATGCTCGGGCGCCAGGCGGTAATCGACGGCGACCAACTCGCGCCCCGCCGCCGCTGCGAATTCAGCGCAAACATCATCATGGCTGTCGAGCGAACCGACGACGAAACCGCCGCCATGAAAGTACAGCAGGCGCACATCGTCCTTCAAACCGGCGGGGCGGTAGATCCGCACCTTTAGCGGCCCGGCGGGCCCGTCCAGCGCAGCGTCCTCAACCGCCATCCCCGTTGGACGCGGCGCCCGAAACCGCGCGCACATCTTGTCATACGCGGCGCGCGCCGCTTCCGCGCCGTGAGACGCGCCGTCAGCCGGATAGGCCGCCTCGGTCTCGCGCACAAACGCGGCGATCTCCTTATCAAAGACGGAGAGCCGCAGGTCTCGTTTGAACCATCTTTTGAGCATCGCCCCGATCTTCCTCCCTATCCATATTTTTGCCGACCTTCTTAACCGTAGCGAGGCAAACACAACCGCTCAATTCGCCGCGCGGCTCAAGCTGCGGCGTCAACGCGCCGTTAACATCGCGAATGCAAAGAAAAAACTGCGGCTCGGCGATGCAATTGCTTGCACAGCCGCCGATGAACGCATAAAAGGCGCGCTTCTCACCACATCATCGGCGAGAAGTTTTACGTCGGCCGGCCAGGTTGGGCTGCCGTGGCGACGCTCATCTCTCAAACCAGGAGAAGAAAATGCCCAAGATGAAGACCAAGTCGGGCGCTAAAAAGCGCTTCAAGGTCACGGCGCGCGGCCGCATCAAATGTGCGCAGGCCGGCAAGCGTCACGGCATGATTAAACGCACGAAGAAGTTCATCCGCAATGCGCGCGGCACCTCGGTGCTCAGCACGCCGGATGAAAAGATCGCAAAGCAATTCCTGCCATATAACCTCTGAGGAGCGTGACGCATGTCCCGAGTCAAACGCGGCACGGTGCAAAAGGCGCGGCATAAGCGCGTCCTCGCCCAGGCTAAAGGCTATTACAGCCGCCGTAAGAACGTTTTCCGCGTCGCCAAACAGGCGGTTGAGCGCGCGCTGCAGTACCAAACGCGCGACCGGAAAGTACGGAAACGCAATTTCCGCGCGCTGTGGATCCAACGGATCAACGCTGCGGTTCGTGAAATCGATCCGTCCATGAGCTATTCGCGCTTCATGGATGGCGTGCACAAGGCCGGCATCGAAGTTGACCGCAAAGTCCTCTCGGACTTGGCGATCCACGAGCCGGAAGCGTTCAAAAGCGTTGTTGAAGCGGCCCAAGAAGCTGTGAAGCAAGCTGCGGAAGCCCGCGAGAAAGCGTCGGCGTAAGCCGCGCAGCCTTGTTCGACACACCAACAAAGCGCTCGATGGTCCTCATCGAGCGCTTTTTTTGCGCCGCGCTGACAGCGCCCCAGCGGGAAAAGACGCCGCCCTGTTTATGAGCCTGCGCCTGAGACCTTCTCCGCCAAGCGCGCTTCCCAGCCATAGGCGTGCTTTACGATCACATTGAGATCATCCAGCTCCGGCTTCCAATCCAGCCGCTCCAAAATCTTCGCGTTGCCCGCAGTCAGCGCGCCAATATCGCCGGGGCGTCGGGGGGCGAAACGATAGGGCACTGGGCGGTTGGAGGCGCGCTCAACATGGTCGATTACTTCCAGGACCGTCGAGCCGCGACCATAGCCACAATTGAAAGTGTCCGACTCCCCGCCCGCGCGCAGATAGCGCAACGCCGCGCTATGCGCCCGCACAAGATCGGCGACATGGATAAAGTCCCGCTCCCCGGTGCCATCGCGCGTGTTGTAATCTTGGCCGAACACCTTCAGCTCCGGCTTCAGCCCCAGAGCGGCCTGGCAGGCGACTTTGATCAGATGCGTCGCCCCCGGGGTTGATTGGCCAATGCGCCCCTCAGGATCAGCCCCCGCAACATTGAAATACCGAAGCACCACGTAGGAAAGGTCATGCGCGACCGAGAGATCGCGCAGCATCTGCTCCGTCATCAACTTTGACATGCCGTAGGGCGAGATTGGCGCGACAGGGTCCGTCTCCACGACGGGGATCCGCTCCGCCATTCCGTAGACAGCCGCGGTGGAGGAGAAGATGACATGCTTCACCCCCGCTTCGATCGCCGCCGCAAACAGAGAAAGGCTGTTGGCCGTGTTGTTACGGTAGTATTTTACTGGATTGGTTTGGGACTCCGGCACGACAACGGAGCCCGCGAAATGCAAAATCGCATTGATATTGCGGCTTCGCAGCAGCTCGCTGACCAGAGCCGTGTCGGCGACATCGCCCCGAACAAACTCCGCCGGCGATTGAATAGATTCGCGCAGGCCGGTGACCAGATTGTCCAACACGACCACCTGCTCGCCCGCCTCAAGCAGATCCAACACCATATGGCTGCCGATATACCCGGCGCCGCCCGTGACCAGGACCGCCATTGCTCCACCTCCCAACTTGATCGCCCATTCTGCACGCCTGCGAGCGGCAAGCAGAAATCGCGCCAATCGAGCCGCCATCATCCGGCTGGTTCGGTTGAATCTGAAGTTTGCGCCTAGCTATAGCAGCACAAACGCTGTTGTAAGGTTGTCGGCGTCGCTCTTTCGCGCCTGAACCAAGCGATGGCGCGCTCAAGAGCCGATTTTTCGCAGGATTGATGTCTGAAAACGTTGCGCGCCGCCCGCCGGCGTCACGTGCTCATGCAACCTGTGGGTGATCGGCGCAAAATGGCCCGGCGCCAGCGTTTCAATCATATCGAATAGACTTTGGGGCGAATACCGAACCACCGGCAGAGAAGAACAACGCTCGGGCCCGTCCAGCGCGAAAGTGGCGATGATCGCGACGCCTTCGGGGCGCAGCGCCTGCGCCAGCCGCTCCACATAGGCCGCGCGATCGGCGGGCTCGGTCAGAAAATGCATCACCGCCCGATCATGCCAGAGCGCATAGCGCTTCGACGGCGCCCAGCAGGTGATGTCCTCGACCAGCCATGTCGCATCCGCAGCGCGCGCGCCAAGCCGCGCCTTGTTGACCTCCAGGGCCGCGGCTGAGATGTCGAGCACAGAGACATCCGCAAATCCCTGCGCCAGAAGCGCGTCAACAAGCCGCGACGCGCCGCCGCCAATATCGATCACCAACTGGTGCGGTTCGGCGAAAGCGCTGACGAGTTCAACTGATCTGTCCGGCGTCGCCTCAAACCAGCTGACCCTCGCCGCATCCTTCGTTCGGTAGACATTCTCCCAATGCTCGGATCGATCAGTCATCTTCGCCTCCGTCTCGACGCGCCAGCCGCGATCCGCTCGCACGTTAGGGTGCGAACTCCTAAAGGACAATCGGGGCCATGGACGCAACCAGAAAGCCCGCCATCAACCAATTGAAAACCCGTCGCTGACCAGGGCTCTTCAGCCAGCTGAAGATACGGACGCCGGCCGCCGCCCAGGCGCCGACGCAGGGGAAATTAACGACGCAAAAAACCGCCGCCGCCGCGACAATAACGCCAAGCGGCGCATCGCTCGGCGTATATGCGGTAATGGCGGTCAACGCCATCGCCCAGCCCTTCGGATTGATCCACTGAAACGCCGCCGCCTGCAAAAAA
Organism: Neomegalonema sp.; assembly: GCA_022760355.1. GTDB lineage: Bacteria > Pseudomonadota > Alphaproteobacteria > Rhodobacterales > Rhodobacteraceae > JALEGB01. The sequence continues at coordinate 12,716 of JALEGB010000118.1, read as the reverse complement.
CTCAACGGCGCCGCGCCTGCGGCCGCCTGCGCCGTCTCGTGTGCGGAGATGATTTTCCACGCCAAATAGAGCACAAAGGCGGCGGCCGCCGCCTGCATCACAAACTTCGCCTCAGGGGCCGCTTGCACCATTGTCGCCACGCCAAGCCCGGCGGCAATCGTAAGCACGCCGAATCCGAGCGTGACGCCGAGCAAATGCGGCGTTGTGCGCCGCAAGCCGAACCGCGCGCCGGAGGCCATGAGCATCAGATTGTTCGGGCCAGGCGTGATCGAGGTCGCAAAAGCGAAGGCCGCCAAGGGAAAAGCGTCGAGCGTCATTGCGGTAACTCCGAGAAACAATAAGCTGACGCAATAACATTTCAAGCGACGCGCAATTTGGTTGCTATCTTTGCAGAGAATTCCGATAATTCACAAAGAATGGCGGAATTGGACCCGATCAACCAAAAAATATTGCACGAGCTGGAGAGGGACGCCCGCATCTCCAATACGGAGCTGGCCGGCCGCGTTGGCCTCTCGCCCTCAGCCTGCCTGCGCCGGGTGCAGGAGCTTGAGCGCAGCGGAATCATCCGCGGCTATCGCGCCGTGCTGAACCGCGCCGCAATCGGCGGCGGCTTTACCGCCTATATCGGCGTTGGGTTAGCGCTGCACACGAAGAAGGCGCAAAGCGATTTTGTGCGCGCCATCACGGCCTCGCCCGCCGTCGTCGCGTGCCACAACATCACCGGGCCGATCGAATATCTGCTCCGTGTCGAGACGCCGGACATTACCGCCTACAAGCATTTCCATACCAACATCCTCGGCGCCGCGCCGCATGTGGCGGCGATCACGACCTATGTCGTTCTCGCGTCGGAGAAGGATGAACTGGGCTGATCCGCGCCCCATGCCGGCGTTGAGGCGGCAAGGCGTGTTCGGGGCCAAGCCACAAAATGCTTGCATCCGCCTCAAGATCATGGCGCACTGTCCTAAGCATCAACAACTGAAAGGAGGTGATCCAATGGCAAGTGGGATTGTTCGGGGAACGAAACCGGTGGTCTTGGGTCTCGTTGAGAGCGCGGCCCGTGTTGCGATCGGGGCTGATTTCCACGAATAACCTCCGCCGGGCGAAGGCTGTACGGTCCGGTTATCTGCAACAGCCATGAGAAGATCTTCTTCTGCGCGTCGGTCCCTTGGGGCCGGCGCGTTTTTCGTTGGCGAGAAGCCGTACGCGCCATCAGAGGTTCATTGGCGGCCGAGGGGCAATCAGCCAAGTTCATATTTACGTGCGTCAACAATGCTGCCATTTGCGCCGCGCGCGGGAGAGGCCTATGAGAAGGTCAATGGAAACTGACGCGTGATAACGCGGCGATCAATGCGCTCGGGGAGTGACAATGGCGGCCATCGACGAAACAAGCGCGGCGGAGCGCCCCACGGCGCAAACATATCGCAATGTCGCCGCCCTCTTCTCAGCTCAGGCGCTGCTCAGCGGGCAGATTGTCATCAACATGACCTTCGGGCCGCTGGTGGGGCTGACGCTCGCCTCCGACCCGAGCTGGGCCACCGCGCCGATCAGCGTCATGGTTCTGGCGAATATGATTTGCGCCGCGCCAGTATCGGCGCTGCTGGCGCGGGTTGGCCGGAGGCCGGGCTTTTTGATCGGCGCCCTTTTCGGCGCCGCAGGCGGCGCGCTGGGCGCTTATGCGATCGTCATCGGCTCATTCGCGCTGTTCCTGGCCGCAACCGCCTGCCTCGGCGTCTATCAAGCGCACCAGAACTTTTTCCGCTTCGCCGCGACGGACACCAGCCCCGATTCCTTTAAGCCCACCGCCGTCTCGCTGGTGCTGGGCGGCGGCCTGGTGGCGGCTTTCATTGGTCCCGCCGTCGGATCGGAGTTCCGGGACGCGCTTGACCCCTATCCGCTGGCGGGCGCCTACGCCGCAATTGTCGGGATCAATTTAATCGGCGCCATACCGTTGCTCGCGCTCGATATTCCGCGGCCGCCGCGCCCGAAGCCCGGCCAACGCGCGGGACGGCCGCTGCGCGAGATTCTGCGCGATCCGGTCATCCGCGTCGCCATTCTATGCGGCATGGTCTCCTACGGGCTGATGAGCCTGGTGATGACCGCCGCCTCCATCGCCGTTGTCGGCTGCGGGCATGGCGAGGCCGCAGCCAGCGCAGTGATCGGCGCACATGTGTTCGCAATGTTCGCCCCCAGCTTCTTCACGGGCATGCTGATCAAGCGCTTCGGCCATAACGTCATCATCGCGATCGGCCTGGCCTTGCTCGCCGGTTGCGGCCTGGTTGCGATCTCTGGGGTTGAGTTGGAGAAGTTCTTTATCGCGCTGGTCTTGCTGGGCGTTGGCTGGAACTTCGGCTTCATTGGCGCGACCAGCCTGCTGACCACCGCGCATGCGCCGGAGGAACGCGGCCGCATCCAAGGGTTCAACGATCTCTGCGTGTTCGGCTTGGTCGCGATGGCGTCCCTGAGCTCGGGCAAACTGATGCATGGGCTCGGGTGGGAGGCTGTCAACTATGCGATGGTCCCCTTCCTGTGCGTCGCCGCCGCCGCGTTGATCTGGCTCACCCTGACCAACCCGCGCGCAGCCCGGCATGGCGCAACGCGCTAAGCTGTTTTGCGTAAGGCCGCGTAGCGGCCCCAGAGCAGCGCGAACAACCCCGCTGCAACCACAATCGAGGCGCCGAGCAGGAGACGCGCCTCGAACTGCTCGCCCAGAAAGCCGACGCCGAGGAACGAGGCGATCACAAGCTGCAGATAGGCGAAGGGTTGCAGCGCGCCGGCCTCCGAGTTCTCATAGGCGCGGATGAGCAAATAGTGGCCGCTCGCGCCAAGCACACACAGCAGCGCCATCCAGCCCCATTCCGCTCCCGTCATTTCGGACCAGAAAAACGGGCCGAGCAGACTGGAGCCAAGCGCGCCAAAAACGCCCGTATAGAAAAAGCTGACGGAAGGCGCGTCCGCCGACCCGACCCAGCGCGTGAGCACGCTGTAGGTGGCGAACATAAGCGCGCCCACCAGCGGAATAGCCGCGCGCGGATCAAACTCGGCGGCGCTCGGATCCACCAGGATCAGCACCCCGACAAACCCCACCGCAACCGCCAGCCATTGCGCAAGCGACACCCGCTCGCCCAGCAGAAACGCGCCAAAGGCGGCGATCAACAGAGGATAAACCGCAAGCACTGAATGGGAAACCGCCAGCCCCAAGACCGCAAAACTATAGGTCATCAACATGATCTGAAAGGCGAGCAACAGCCCGCGGGCCGCCTGGACGAAGGGCCGCTTGGTTCGGACCGCTGCGACCAGGCCGCCAGGGCGAGAGGCTGAGACGGCGACGACGAAGGCGGCGAAGGCCCAATAGCGGATCATCACGATCATAATCGGCGAATGCTGCTGAGCGAGGATCTTCGAAACCCCATCCTGCAGCGCAAACACCACCATCGTCGCCAGGAAAAACAGCAGCCCCTTGCGCGCTGAACTCATATCGGCCCCCTTTGCGGCTTTTGCGCATGCTTTGCGCAGATCTCAAGCCGGCTGACCGGGTGTTATGGACAGAGCGCCGCCGATCCCGCAAGAGACCGCAAGAAGGGCGCATCCGATATCTCGCTTCCGCGGTGGAGGCGCGGCTGTCGGCTGCGCGCCGGAGACAACGGAGGGACGAATGACGAGCGAGCCAATGGGAATGGATCGGATCGTCAGCTACTGGTTCGGCGAATCCGTGCCGCCGCTTTATACGGTGTGCATGGCCTCCTGGGCGGCGTTGGACTATAAGCCGGTGCTCTACAGCTATTTTGACCGGATCGAAGGCGTCCCGAGCAGCGTTGAGATCCGCGACGCCAGCGAGATTCTCGGGCGGGAGCATCAGCGCCGGTTTGAGCATCGTTCCGGCCATGCGCATTTTGCCGATATTTTCCGGATGGAGCTGATGCAGCGCGGGCTCGGCGTGTGGTGCGACACAGACTATCTCGCGCTGAAGCGCTTTCCAGCGCCGAAGTCGGTCTTGCTCGCGAAAGAGCGCGGCGACTGGCCGGCCAACGCCGTCTTCTGGACGCCGCCAGAGCATCCGATCCCGACCGGCGTGCTGAAAGCCTATCGCTCCGACAGTCTCGGCCCGTGGGCCTATGCGAAAACGCGTTGGCGCGCGCTGCGCAAAATGTTCCGGGGCCAGAAAATGGCGCTGAAAGATCTGCCGCACGCCCATTGGGGCCGGCACGCGATGGTCTATTACGTCTGGCGGCTCGGCATCAAAAACGAGCTGCTGCCGCAGGATACTTTCTTCGCCCCTGAGACCTACACCAACGAGCTGCTGCGCGCGGAGCCGTTTGACCGCATCATCTCGGAGCCGGCCATTCACGGCATCCACTTCTTCGCCAAGAAGGGGCTGAATGAGCCGCCGGTTGCCGGCAGTTTCTATGAGTGGGCTTGGAACAAGTACAAGCCCTACTTCTAGGCCGGCTGTGGCGCGACGGCGCGCGGTTACGTTTCCAGCGGCCGCACCGCCGCGTTGCCGAACCCCATCAGCCGCTGACCGCTATCCACTGCAATCATCTGCCCGGTGACATGCCGGGCGCGCGCCAGATACCGCACCGCGCCGACGATATCCTCAGCGCCCAAGCCGGCGCCGAGCGGCGTCAATGTCTGGCGATCGGCGAACTCCGCCGCCGTCTGCCCCCAACTTGGCAACACCAGCCCCGGGGCGATTCCATTGACGCGGATTTTCGGCGCCAGCTCGAACGCCGCCAGCCGCGTCGCCATCTCCAGCCCGCCTTTGGCGCAAAAATAACTGAAAAACTGCGGCGACGGCGCGAGGATCTGAACATCCAGCATGTTGATGACCGCGCCTTGCTCAAGCTTCGCCGCCTCAAATTGCTTGGCGAAAGCTTGGGTCAGCATAACGGGCGCGGCCAGGTTCACATCGGTCAGCTTCCGCCAACTCTCCAGACTGAGATCCGCCAGCGTGTCGCTGTCATAATAGGATGCGGAGTTGACCAACAGGCTCAGCGGACCAAGCGCCGCGGCCGCCGCCTCAATCACATCGCGCGCAGTGGTCGGATCCGAAAGATCCGCGCCCACCGCCGCCGCCTTGCCGCCGGCTGACACAATCTCCGCAACCACCTCCTCCGCCGGTGCGCGCGAGCTATTGTAGTGAATGGCGACCGCGTACCCGTCCGTCGCTAACGCCAACGCAATCGACTTGCCAAGCCGTTGGCCCGCGCCCGTAACCACTGCTGCTTGCATGCGCCCTTCTCCCATCTCAATATCGACCTGTTTTTCAGTTTGTCGGTCGCGCAAATGAACATTGGCCGCTAGGCTTAACGCGTCCAGTTGAGGGAGATTGACATGACGATTTTCATCCGCACCAGCCTAGCCGCAGCGCTGATCTGCGCCTCTGCAGCGATCGCGCACGCCCGCACGATCACCTATCAGACCTATATCAGCGTGGACGACCTCCATAATTCAAGCGGCGTCCGCCTCGGCAGCGCCGCCGCCATCGTGCAGCAGGACCGCGCCCATGTTCACAAATTTGGGCTGCGCGATCCGGGCGACCAGCATGATTCTTATTTCAATACGCCAGCCCGCCGCTCGGCGCTGCGGCGCGCCCTCCGCGGCCGCATTCCAAGCGATCTGGCGCGCGCAATTAAGCGCGGCGGCGTCGCCATCATTGTCCGCGCCGAGGTCAGCGGCGGCGCAGTCTATGACGCCTGGGTCGACTGGGCCGAATAACAGCCGGCGTAAAACCAGATGAGGAAGGGGGGCTCTATGGCCGAATTGGCTTGGAGACTATGGGAAAAGGCGCGCGCAGCGGCGTTGTTGCTGGCGCTTCTTCCCACCAAAACGCTGGCCCAGCCCGGCGATTGCGATCCGGTCGACTTCATGCGCACGCCTCTGGATGGCGTGCGCGGACAAGATCCCATCGCGGCCGCGCTGGAATTGGCTTATCCGGGCGTTACCGTCGATATGGCGAAGAACCGCGTTGTGATTGACGGCGCCGCCGCGATGCCGCTGCATGACGCGGTTGAGCGCACTGCGGAGGAAGCGCTGAAGTCGGGCAGCGTGCGCGACCAGTTTCGCTATCGCTATCCGCTGGAGTTTGATCTGGATGCGCGCCGCACGCCTTGGAACGACCCTGGCCGCATCCGCCATCAGCCGTTTTTCCTGGCGCTGTATGGGCCGGAACGGCGGGATGTCGAACGCAGCCTGACGAAAGTACGCGCAAAAAAGCGGCGCGGGCCGCTGTTCGTTTTTACCAAGCGGCGGCGCGTCGCGTGCCAAGCGGCGGCGGCGTTGGCCGCGATCGAGCGCGCCGGCTTGCTGAGCCACGCCGCGTTCAAAAGCATCGGCGGCAGTTATAAATGGCGCGTCATCGCCGGCACGAAGCGCCTCAGCGCCCATAGCTACGGAATCTCGTTCGACCTAAACGCCAAGCTGGGCGGCTATTGGCGCTGGGCCGGCCAACCGGCGGGGCGCGTGGGCGACTATCGCAACCGTATTCCAAAAGAGATCGTTGAGATCTTTGAGCGGTACGGGTTCATCTGGGGCGGCAAGTGGCACCATTATGATGGGATGCACTTCGAATATCGCCCCGAGCTGATCCTGCACAGTCGGCTGAGCGGCGGCTTCTAACCCGCCACCGCCGCCCCCAATCGGCGCCGCGGTCAGGGAAGATCCAGCCGAATATCCTGCGTGTCCAGCACCGGCTGGACGCGGCCGGCCTCATGGCTGCGGATCAGATTGACTTTCGCCAGCATGGCCAAAGTCGCAAAGCACGTCTCCGCGGAGCGGACCTCATCCCCGAACATCGCCACCGGCGACGCCATGGTGACGCAAACCGGCCAGCCCAGCGTGCGAAACCGAAAAGCTTGCAACGTGTTCTCAAGCTGATGGCGAATGCGGCGCGGCCCGTCTGGCAACGCGTGGTAGTAGCCGACGCCCATGCCAGGATCGACCCAAATCCGCTCCACCCCCGCCTTTTCCGCAATCGACACCGCGCCGCGCAGATAGTCCAATTGGGCTGCAATCAATTCATCCCGCCCCGGCGGCGCGACATCGGAGCGGCCATGTTCCCCGGGCGTGTAACAGATGATGACCCCCGCCTCGGCCCGCGCAATCATGCGGTAGAAAGCCGGATCATCATTGCGCCCGGTCAGATTGATCACCCCGGCCCCGCACCGAAGCGCAGCCTCGGCGACCTCCGGCAGATACGTATCGACCGATGTGAGAATGCCCTCAGAGGCAAGCGCCTGCACCACGGGCAGCAGCAAGGACTTCTGTCCATACTCGTCTATCCGAGCGGTCCCCACCCCGGTAGACTCCGCGCCAACGTCAATGATCCGGGCCCCGTCAATCACCATCTTGCCGGCGCGACGCATTGCTTGATCCAAGCTGAGCGCGATGCTCTCCCGATAGGAGCTGTCGCGGCTTAGATTGATCACCCCCATCTGATAGGCGCGATCCTCAAAGGTCGCGCCAAACCGTGGAAAACTCAGGGGGCGGATCGGCGCCTGCAGCGCCGCCTCCTGAGCGCGCCAGAGCGGCGCTAAAAAATCCGGTGAAATCAGTCCCGCAGTCCCACTCACGCCCCTACCCCTTACAGCTCGTCATCACGCCGAGGCCATTCCAACGCCACGCGCGAGATATCGCCAACATCGCTTGGGTCTAGCTTTTCCAGCAGCTCGCCAATCGTCCAGCACAGGGTTGGATGCGCCACCCCCGCCGCAATGTCGGCCAGCGGCGCCAAGACGAACCGACGATCCTGCAGCCTCGGATGGGGCAAGATAAGGCGATCTGACGTGATGACCTCTTCACCGTAGATTAAAATATCGAGATCAAGCGTGCGCGGGCCCCAACGCACCTCTCGCGTACGATGATGCGCCGCCTCAATCGACTGCAACACATCAAGCAGCGCCATCGGCTTGAGCGTCGTATCGATTTTCGCCGCGGCGTTGAGATAGCGCCCTTGCCCTTCCGGCCCTCCAACCGGCGCGGTCTCGTATAAGGGCGAAAGCACGACCGCCGCCACGGAATGCTCTGCGCGCAGCGCGGCGACTGCGCCCTGCAAAGCCGCCAGGCGATCGCCCAGATTTGCGCCAAGCCCGATATAGGCGGTCACATGCGCCGCACTCACGCAGCGCCCCGATCGCTCTGCAGCCCCTCGATCGTAACCCCGACCGCATCCGCCTGCGGGTATATGTCCGCCTTCATCACTGAGACGCGCGCGCGCGCCACGCGCGTATCAGCGAGCGCCTGCGCCAACAGCTTCTCCGCCAGCGTCTCGACCAGCTCGATATGCTCTTCGGCTTTTGACAGGGAGATGGCGAGATCAGCCACCGGCGCGTAGGACACATAATCGCCCGCCCGCCGCACCGCCGGATCGACCGCCATCGCGACATCAATCACAACGGATTGCGGCCGGTGCTTCTCAAACTCAAAAACGCCGATCATAAATGGCAATCGGAGCCCCCGAATTTCGACGATGTCATAGCGCGGCGCGGCGCCGGAAGCCTTCGTGGCGGCGAGATCCGGCAAGAGATACGGGTCCATCATCCCTCCCATATGCGAACGGTTAGGCGCCGCCCAGCTTAGCCATAAAGGCGCGATCAATCCGGTCCTTCAGCGACCAGACCCAACGCCCCTCCATAACCACCCCGCGCTTCTCCGCGATGGCGCGGCGCGCGCCGAGCGACACCAGCTTCAGATAGTCCTTCTGCGGATGATAGGCGCGATAGTTCATTTCCGCGCCGGGACCGCCGCTCGCGATCGCCTGTCGCAAATTATGCGCGAGCACAGGCGCCTGGCGAACAGCGAACACCCCCGACTTCGGCCGTGGCGACGCGATCAGCGAGGCGGCGTCGCCCGCAGCGAAGTGATCCCAGAACCCCAGCGCGGCGAGGGTGGACTTCACGTGAGCAAAGCCGGCCGGATCGCACGCCATGCCGGACTCGGCGACCCATGGCGCCGCGCGCACGCCGGCGGCGGCGGCGAAAAAATCGGCCTCGAAGGCGCGGCCATCCGCAGACTTTGCGGCGCCGTCCTCGACCGCCGTCACGTCGAAACTGCTGATGATCTCCACGCCAGCCTTGGGCGCCCGCGCCAAAATCCGACGACGAAACCGTGGCGGCAGCTCATTCAACGGCTCGACATCGCGCGTCAACACCGTGACCCGAGCGTCCGCCGCGCCGCGCAGCCGGAACGCAATCGCGAACGCCAGCTCCATCCCGCCGAGCCCACCGCCGATCACCGCCGCATGCGGCCGAACGCGTCCTTCTCCCGCAGCGTCGAAAAACTCGTTCAATGTCGGCAAGAAACGACCAAAGGGTTTCACCGGAGCAACGCGCGGATCCATCAAGCCCACCGGACCGGAAAATGCGCCAACATTCAGCGACAACACGTCATAGGCCATCGCCTCGCCGCTCTCCAGCCGCAGCTCTTTCGCCTCAGGATCCAGCTCCGCCACCCGGTCAAGCCGCTGTACGCCGCCCGCCCGTTCGACCAAGCGCGCTAAATTAATCTGATGTTGTTCGTCGCGATAGTGACCCGCGACAACGCCAGGCAGCATCCCAGTGTAGGGCGCGTGCGTGTCCGGGGAGATCAGTATCAGCTCCACATCTGACAAAGGCTGCGCGGCATAAGCCGCCAGAACCAACGCGTGCGCATGCCCGCCGCCGGCCAAGATTAGTCTCCGCATTCTGTGCTCTCGCCCCAATTTGTTTTGGTGCTGATTTACGTCCCTCAACCAGATCTACGCAATCAAACCTTGGCGCCCAGCCAAATTGTTATACTGTAACATGATCGGTCTGAGCCATCAGAGCTTAGCTCGCCCCCAATCCGATCGCCAGCCAGCGCAGATCGTCTCATACAGGTCGAAGGCCCTTATGGCGCTATCGCTAGCCACTGCCTCTGCCGCGCCGGACTTGGCCGCAAGCGCGCCGCTCATCGTCGCGCATAACGTCTCCGCCAAAGGCGATCATGGCGAAACCATCTTACGCGGGGTCAATCTGACCATCGCTCGAGGCGAAATCGTCACCATCGTAGGCCCCAATGGCGGCGGCAAAACAACATTGACCAGATGCCTGATCGGCGCGCGCCCCATTTCTGCAGGACGGGTCGAGCGCGCGCACGGCTTGCGGGTGGGCTACGCGCCGCAGAAACTCGCGGTCGATCGGGTTATGCCGCTCGATGTCGACGGGTTCCTCGCGCTCGGCGCCCGCAGCACTCGTCGGCAGCGTGAGCAGGCGCTGGATCGCGTCGGCGCCCTGCGTCTGGCCCGTCGCCAGTTGGCGGATCTGTCTGGCGGCGAGACCCAGCGCGCCCTACTTGCGCGCGCCCTTCTGCGCGCCCCCAATTTGCTCGCGCTCGATGAGCCGACCCGCGGCCTGGACCAACAGGGCGTCGCGGAGTTTTACCGCATGCTCGCAGAAATCCGCAGCGCGGAGGCGGAGCTGTCAGTGCTCCTTGTGAGCCATGATCTCACCGTCGTGATGGCGGCGTCTGACAGGGTGTTGTGCGTAAACGGACATATCTGCTGCGCCGGCGCGCCCGAAGATGTCGAAACCCACCCTGAATATCGCAAGCTGATTGGCGCTGAGGACGCAGACGCGCTCGCAGTCTATCAGCATCACCACGATCATACGCACCAAGCGGTCGGGCGGCGGTGATGGACGAATTTTACGCATTTTTCGGCGGGGCTTTCATGCTTCGCGCCGCCCTCGCCGGCGCGGCCGCGGCGGCGCTCGCCGGACCGCTGGGTTGCTTCGCCCTGTGGCGCCGTATGGCCTATCTGGGCGATGCGACCGCGCATGCGGCGCTGCTAGGCGTCGCGCTCGGGCTGATCTTCTCCTTGCCGATTTGGATCGGCGCATTCTTCGTCGCCTTTGCGGTGGCGACCGGCGCCGGCCTGTTGGCGATCAGCGGCCGTCTCGCGCCTGATGCGGCCCTGGGCGCCCTCTCCCACGCTGCGCTCGCGATCGCGCTGGTGGCGGTCAGCCTCGCCGGCTTCGGCGCTCCGGATTTGGAAGCCTATCTCTTTACGGGCGACCCGTTGGCGGCGTCGCCAAGCGAAATTGGCGCCTACGCCGCCGCCGCATTTGTTGGTCTGACACTGATTGTGTGGTTCTGGCGGCGCCTGCTCAACTCCACCCTCAGCCCGGAGCTCGCCGCCGCGGAGGGCGACAGGCCCCGCCTTGCCCAAATCGCCCTGATGATTGCGCTGGCTATTTACGTGGCGTTGGCGATGCGGCTTGTCGGGCTGCTGTTGGCGACGGCGCTGCTGATCCTGCCTGCCGCCGCCGCCCGACCGCTGTCGTCGCGGCCTGAAATGATGGCCGCTATCGCCAGTATGCTCGGAGTAGCGGGAACCGCGCTGGGTCTTGCCGCCTCCGCTCATTTCGATACGCCCACCGGCCCCAGCATGGTGACCGCCCTTTTCGTCTTCTTCGCGCTGATCGTCGGCTTGGACGCGCTGCGAAGACGGTTATAAGCGGTTGTGAAATGCTGCTATCGTCGGCACTCTTCGACATCGTTCGATAGGAGAGGCACATGCGCATCGGCGTTCCGAAGGAAATCAAGAACCACGAATACCGGGTTGGGTTGACGCCGGAAAGCGTCGGGCTGCTGGTCGTCCACGGACATGAAGTCATGGTGGAAACGGGCGCGGGCCTCGGCATAGCGGCGACGGATGACGCCTATATCGCCGAGGGCGCCAAGATCGCGCCGACGGCGAAGGACGTGTTCGATTTCGCTGAGATGATCGTGAAGGTGAAGGAGCCTCAGCCTGAGGAGCGCGCGATGCTGCGGCCGGATCATCTGCTCTTCACCTATCTGCACCTCGCCTCAGACCCGGCGCAAACTGAGGAGCTTCGCGCCTCCGGCGCGACCTGCATCGCCTACGAAACGGTAACGGACGCCGATGGCGGCCTGCCGCTGCTCAAACCCATGAGCCAGGTCGCGGGGCGGCTGTCCATTCAAGCAGGGGCGACGACGCTCGAGCGCAGGCATGGCGGCCGCGGCGTGCTGCTCGGCGGCGCGCCGGGCGTCCTGCCCGCTAAGGTCGCGGTTATCGGCGGCGGCGTCGTCGGCTTTAACGCGGCGGAGATGGCCGTTGGTCTGGGAGCCGACGTGACCATCCTCGACCGGGCGCCCGCGACGCTGGAGCGACTGGCGATGCATTTCGGCGCCCGCGCCAAAACGCGCTTCTCCAATCCATCTAACTTGCGCGACACCGTGCTGGGCGCGGATCTCGTGATCGGCGCCGTGCTGATCCCCGGCGCCGCCGCGCCGAAACTTGTCACGCGGGAGATGATCAGTCAGATGAAACGCGGCGCAGTTCTGGTGGATGTGGCGATTGATCAGGGCGGCTGCTTCGAAACCTCCCGGCCCACCACCCATGACGACCCCACCTTTATCATCGATGACGTCGTCCACTACTGCGTCGCGAACATGCCCGGCGCAGTCGCGCGAACATCAACTTATGCGCTCAATAACGCCACCCTGCCCCATGCAATCGCCTTGGCGGACAAGGGCTGGCGACAGGCGCTGGCGGATGACCCCCATTTGCTGGCCGGATTGAATATTTACGCAGGCGAAGTCGCCTATGCGCCGGTGGCGCGCGATCTTGGTCTCGCGCACCAGCCGTTCGTACCCTAGGACACGGACTCATAATTTCGCAGCCAAATTCGGATGGCTGCGATCTTTGTTAGAGCGAGGAAGTTTGCGGCGTGTTTTTCGTA